>NZ_JBTUJH010000007.1:0-81209 GCF_058343375.1 Alterinioella sp. | reverse complement strand
GTCGCGCCAAATCGAATTCACCGGCCGACCCGAACGCATTCGATTGCGCGAACGCTGCCTCGGTCCGGCCGATGAATGCTCGAATCCGATCAGGCGCGACGCGCTCTAATTGAGGCCGTTATAGCCGCCGGTGCTGCTGCTGCTGACCGTGGCCAGGAGCAGGATCAAAAACAGGATGGGCACCAGAAGATGGCTCTCCTCGAGGCCGACACCGGTGGCATCCTGGGTGACAATCTCGACCGGCATGGTCGGTGCGGTCTGCGCCTGCAGGCCCGTTGCGCCCAAAAAAGACAAGGTGGTCGCTGCCGCCAATAGCGTTTTCATCATGTTCTCCCCCTGGGGACCGAGTGACAGCAAGGTCCAGCTTCTTGTTGATCCAAATCCTTTCGCATGTCGCGGGCGAAAGCAAGGCTCGCAGTCGATTCGCCGCAGTTGACGGCGGAAGGTGCTGATATCCTTGACGATCTGTGGCGGTTCAGGGCGCGGCCAAATTGACACGGTATGCATGCGCCATGATTCGCCCAAGCTTGATTCGCAAGCCGATCTGGGCTTGGCTGGTCGGGCTGCATCGCAAATCTGCCAAAATTTGACGTTGCCGGGGAATTTGAGAATGATTTTACGCCGAACTCTTTTGGGTGGGGCTGCTGCGTGCCTTGCCTTGCCGGCCATTGTCGGGCGGGCCAATGCGCAGTCGGGGCCGGATTATTCGATACCGATTGAATTGACCCAAGGGGGCCCTTCGACCATCACCCGCGTGCCGACCAGTCAACCGGTTGTCGCCATGACATTCGATGACGGGCCGCATGCAAGCCTGACACCGCAATTGCTTGATATTCTGGCGGCGCGCAATATCCGCGCCACCTTTTTTGTTCTGGGCCGCAGGGTGAACATGTATCCGCGCCTGACGCGGCGCATCACTGTTGAGGGCCACGAAATCGGCAATCACAGCTGGAGCCACTCACGCCTGACATTGCTTGGCAATGAAGGGCTGATGCGCGAACTTGACAACACCGCATTGGCCGTTCAGCAGGCCGCGGGCCGAGCGCCGGTTATCATGCGCCCGCCCTATGGCCTGCTGTCGCAACGTCAGCGAAATCTGATCAGCGAGTCCCGCTACCTGCCGACGATCTTGTGGTCGGTCGATCCACAGGATTGGCGCCGACCGGGCAGTTCGGTGGTGGCCAATCGCATTGTCGCCGGTGCCCATACCGGCGCGGTCATTCTGGCCCATGACATCATCGGGGCCACAATTCGTGCGATGCCCGCTGCGCTGGATGGGTTGATTGCGCGCGGCTTCCGCTTTGTCACGGTGTCGGAACTGATCGGATGGCCGCGTTGGAATGAACGCAACATCACGCTGCGATACGCGCAGGCCAACCATGGTTGAGCCGGTTTCAGAGCATGTCGTTCAAAAGTGGGAACCGGTTTTGAGCTTCTCGGACATGCGAAAACAAGGCGTTAGAGCGTCTCGCGTGAATGCGAATGAACGCGACGCGCTATAATTGCGCCCTGGCGCTGGTGAAATCATTTTCCGGGCGCTACGCTGTCGATGAATTGGAAACAATCATCGGACGGGGGCATCATGGCCACATCGGCAAAGACCAGCAAAGCGGCGACAAGCGGCAGAAAAACGGCGCGCAAATCAACTGCCGCCGGCAAGACAGTGACCACCGCCAGAACGGCCGCCAAAACGGCCGCCAAGCCGCCAGCCAAGGCCAAGCTGACCGGCGTAACCGCTGCCCCGGACGCTGTCGCGCAGGCAAAGGCCCCGCCAGCCCCGGTCTTCAAGATGCAGGACCTGATGCAGGCGTTGGAGGGAAAATCCGAGCTCAAGCGCGGCGAGTTGCGCCTGACCGTGGGCCATGTGCTGGAGGCGCTTGGCGCGGCCCTTGCCAAAGGCCATGACATATCGCTGCCCGGATTTGGCAAGATCACCGCCAAGCGGCGCGAGGCCAAACCCGGCGGTGAACAGATAATTGCGCGGATCAAGCTGAACACGCCCGCGCCCGACCCGGTGCGCACGCCCACCCCCGGCGCGGACTGATTTCCTGCCTGCCCCCTCTTGCGGCGGGCGAAAACCGGCGATAAACCCCATTCCTGCGGCGGGTGATTAGCTCAGTGGTAGAGCGCTTCGTTCACATCGAAGATGTCAGGAGTTCAAATCTCTTATCACCCACCATTTTCCCTGCAGAAGTTCGCAATCCATCCGGGCCGCTCTTGTCGAAACATGGCGTCGGGTCGCTAGCTGAATGGACAGTCCGATGACCCTGCCCGAGTTGTGGATCCTGCGCCATGGCCAGACAGAGTGGAATGTCGCCGGGCGTTTGCAGGGCCATCTCGATTCACCGCTGACGGAAACCGGCCTTGCACAGGCCGCAGCACAGGGGCGCATTCTGGCACGCCTCCTGCCGCCGGATGTGACCGTGATCAGCAGCCCGTCGCCGCGCGCGCTGATCACCGGCCAGATCGCCTTGCCGGGCCATCAGATCGCACAGGATTCGCGCCTGAAAGAGATTGACCTGGGCCAGTGGCAGGGCCGCAGCCTGGCCGATCTTCGGGCCACATATCCCGAAATTGCGGCCGACCCCGATCCGAATCTGTGGAAGTTTCACGCGCCCGGCGGCGAAAGCCTGCCCGCGATGCAGGCGCGGCTGCGTGGCTTTCTGGCCGATCTGACCGGTCCTGCGGTGCTGGTTACGCATGGTGTCACGTCGCGGCTGATGCGGTGCCTGATCCTGGGCCTGCCGGTTAGCGCACTATCGGATATGCCGGGCGGGCAGGGGGTGGTGCACCATTTGCGCGATGGCGTTGCACGGGTGCTGGCCTGAATTTGCGGCGCGCATTGGTTGAGGGATTTCCGGCAAGATCCGCTTGGCGGGCAATCACGACAGGCGGCGCCTCAATCCGCTGAACGATCCGGGGATGGCGGGGCAGCCTCTGCGTTGCCTGCACTGCGATGATGCCAGATTGCCGCGGTCGTCAACCCGGCAATGCCCAGGCCCAACGAGACCCAAAAGCCGACATTGCTTTCGCCTTCCAGCGCCTGCGCCCCAAGATGGGCCAGCACGAAACTGGCCGGAATGATTCCCGCCAGCGTGGCCAGCCCGAACCGCCAGAATGTGATCCGGCTCAACCCGGCCGCATAGCTGATCGCGTCGAACGAGACAAAAGGCAAGAGGCGGCTGATGAAGACGGTGGCCATCAGGGCATTCTGCGAGCCGAAAAACCGGTTCTCCATATGTGCGCCAAGCCAGCGTTCGACATGGTCGCGGCCCAGATAGCGGGCGATGACAAAGGCCAGAAGCGCGCCCAATTCAGCGCCGATCGCCACCAGAACGGTGCCCCAGAGATGACCATAGACCAGCCCCGCCGCCAGCGCGATAGGGGCGCTTGGAATCGGGCTTGCCACAATGGCCAGCGTCATCAGCCCGATGACGGCAAAAGGCCCGACCGGCCCGGCCCGCATCACCAGGGCACGAATGCTTTCGGTGTCGATGCCGTTCAGCGCAGCGTTGATCGGCCCCCAGAACAATATGGTCGCCGCCAGGGCCACAAGGGCAATGGCCATGGCGATCAGGCGTTTGGGCCGATTTGGTGGTGTCATGGATCCAGCGGCCCCACGCCATAAAACAACGGCAGAAAGCCCGCCGCCAAGAGATCGAAGATCACGCAGAACGGTCTATACCATTTCGGCACCGAGACACCAAAGCCGGGTCTGCGATGGGGCAGGTCCCGAACGGCACCGCTCCTGTTCCTCTATCGCTGTGTGACCCTGATACGTAAAGGGTCGGCCCGATGGAAGGTCAATACCGTCTCTTGCCCGGCAAAGAACGTTCCTGTCACATCTGGTCGACCGCTTTCTTGAGGCCTTCGGTCACTTCGGCGGCGATCACCATCAGCTCATCGTTTTCGACCGCCGACATGGAGGCGGCCGGATCAATCGCGGTCACTTCGGTGCCTTCGGGCAATTCGCGCAGAATGACATTGCAGGGCAGCATGACGCCGATCCGCGGTTCGGCGGTGATGGCGCGATGCGCGTGGCGCGGGCTGCAGGCACCCAGAATGCGATAGCCGTCGATGGTGGCCCCGATTTTCTTTTCCAGCGTGGCCTTGACGTCGATTTCGGTCAGAATGCCAAAGCCCTGTTCCTCCAGGCTGTGACGGATGAGAATTTCAGCATCTTCCATCGTCGTGTCATTCAGCACGCGGGTATATCCATAGCTCATGTCGGTCTCTTTTCCTGTATCCTGGTTTTCTTGCGGCGCAGGTGGGTCTGGCGGCGTGAGCGAAAGAATGCCCACGCCGCCAGTGTCGGGTCAATTGCCGTTTGACATATTTTCCCCGTTCATGGCGGGCATCTGGCCATCTGCTGCTGCGCTGCCGTTCATGGCCGGCATCTGGCCGTTTCCTGCTGCGCTGCCCATCATGCCGCCCATCTGACCGGTCGCGCCAGCGCCACCCATCTGAGCTGCGCCGACCATGCCAGCCTGTGCCATCCGGTCGACCCGTGCCGTCATTTCATCGGCAGTGATCGCGCCGTCACCATCGGCGTCAAGAACTTGAAACCGGTCGACCATGGCTTCGCGCACCATGCTCAGATAAAGCTCCTGATATTCGGCCAGCGACAATGTGCCGTCACCATCCCGGTCATATTCGGCCAGTTCGGCCAGCAGCCCTGCACGCATTTCCTCTGCGGTCACGGTGCCGTCTTCATTGGCGTCAAACCCCTGCATCATAGCCGCATTTCCGCCGCCCATCATGCCGCCAGCGCCGCCGCCCATCATGCCGCCAGCACCGCCGCCCATCATGCCGCCCGCGCCGCCACCCATCATGGTGCCGCCCTGCATCGCGGCCATCTGCTGCATCATTTGCATCATCTGCTGCATCATTGCATTCTGGCCGCCGCCATGCGGCCCGCCCTGGCCTGCGCCCGGGCCATGGCCCAAACCATAGGTTCCGACCTGGCCGACCGTTTCTATCTTGGCGGCGTCGTTGGCGTGGTCTGCGTCGGCAAGAGCAGCCGATGTGAATGCCAGAGGCGCGGCTGCGGCCAGCGTGATCAACAAGAGCGGTTTCATGTGTAGTCTCCAATTCCAATTCCAATTTGAAACCAGAACGTGATCGCTGGCGTTCATATTTGCTAGGGCATGCCCCGCCCGATTGTGTATCAGTTCGTCACGGGAGTGGCCGCTGATACAAACGGTGACAATTTCCTGGCGGAAACGCCGGAATGAATATCGTAGAAAGGGTAAATGAAACCGGAAAGCCCTCATATCCTGGTGGTGGATGATCACCGCGACATCCGCGATGCGGTCACGCGTTTTCTGCAAAGAAACGGGCTGCGGGCGACATCCGCCATCGACGCGGCGGATATGGATCAGAAGCTCTCGGTCGGCAGTTTTGACCTGATTGTTCTGGATGTGATGATGCCGGGCGAAGACGGGTTGTCGGTGTGTCGGCGCCTTTCGGCAGAGGGATCGCCGCCGATCATCATGCTGACGGCGCTTGGCGAAGACACGGATCGTATCATCGGGCTTGAGGTCGGCGCTGATGATTACCTGCCCAAGCCCTTCAACCCGCGAGAACTGCTGGCCCGGATCAAGGCGGTGCTGCGACGCAGCGAAAGAACCGAGACGCTGGCCGGTCGGTTGGCCGGGATGACGGTTCGGTTCGCGCAGTGGACGCTGGATATGGATCGCCGGGCGCTGGTATCGGATGATGGGGTTGAGGAAAGCCTGTCCAATTCCGAATTCAGGCTGCTGTCGACCTTTCTGGAACGCCCGCGGCTGGTGTTGAGCCGGGAACAGTTGCTGGATCTTACGGCGGGCCGCTCGGCCGGTCCGTTTGATCGCACGATTGACAATCAGGTCAGCCGGTTACGCCGCAAGATCGAGGCCGATCCGATGCGCCCCAAGATCATCACCACGGTTCGCAATGGCGGCTACAGCCTGTCCACCGATGTGGAAATCGAATCATGATCGGGCGGTTTTTCATGAGCTTGCGGGGGCAGCTTATCCTTTTGCTTCTGGGGATTTTGCTGGCCGCTCAAGCCGTGGCGCTGCTGTTTTTCGTCGATGAACGCTCTCTTGCCGTGCGCGCGGCCCTTGGCTTTGAGGCGACAGGGCGGGCCGCGAGTGTGGCGCGCCTGCTGGAAGAGGCGCCGAGCGATCTGCATGCCGCCATTTTGCGCGCGGCCAATTCCCCGCTGGTGCGTTTCGAGATGACCGACGAGCCGGCGATCGGAATCAGCAACGAACGTGATTCCGGCCCTGTCGAGGCCAGAATCAGGGCCCTTCTGGACGATCCGTTCACCCGTGAAATTCGGGTCGATGTGCACGAGGTCGAAGGCACGATCCTGCCCTTGCCACATCTGTCATCCGGTGTGGCCAATATTCGTTCCGCGATGACCGGCGGTGATATGTCCACCATGATGGGCAATGACATGTCCGCCATGATGGGCAACGACATGTCGGCACTGGAAATGAGCATTTCGGTTGCGCTTCTGGGCGGCGGCTGGCTGAATGTCCAAACCCGGTTCGAGCGGCCCCCGCTGCAATGGGCCTGGGGATCGACCATTACATTCGTTCTGACGGCGGCAGGTCTTTTGGCGGCCGGGTTCTGGTTCCTGATGGCCCGAATTACCGGCCCCCTGCGCGATCTTGCGGTGGCCAGCGAACGCCTGGGCCGCGGCGAGGATATGGAGCCTGTCGATGCCACCGGCCCGACCGAGGTGCGCGATCTTACCGCGGCTTTCGGGATCATGCAGGAACGTCTGACCCGATTTGTCGAGGACCGGACCCGCATGCTGGCGGCAATTGGTCACGACCTGCGGTCGCCGCTGACGGCGCTTCGGGTGCACACCGAGATGGTCGATGACGAAGAAACGCGCGACCATATGGTCGCCAGCATCGAGGAAATGCAGGGGATGCTGGACGCGACCCTGTCTTATGCGCGCGGCGTCCGTGCCTCGGAACCCTCCGAGCGGGTCGAGATCGGCGAGGTTCTGACCAATATCAATCAGGCCATGCCGACACAGTTTGCGCTTGCGCCGGGGCCGAAGTTGGCTATCTCGGTAAGGCCTTTCGCGTTTCGGCGCGCATTGCGAAACCTGATTGAGAACGCGCAACGATATGGCGGCGATGCGCGGGTCACGTTTGAAGAACAGGACGGCGTTGCAGTGATCGAGGTTGCAGATCAAGGACCGGGTATTCCCGAGGATCAGCTGGAAGAGGTCTTTGCCCCGTTCCAACGGCTGGACCGGTCCCGGTCGCTGGATACGGGCGGGCACGGTCTGGGGCTTTCGATTGCGCGCAGCATATTGCGCGCGCATGGCGGTGATGTGACACTGGCCAATGCGCCCGGTGGCGGGCTGGTGGCACGTGTTACGCTCCCCATAGACACCACAACCGGCCCCGACGCCGCCGGGCCGGGCACGTCTTCGGCAGATTCAGCGCCATTCAACGACTACCAACCCGCATCGCGGGCCAATTCATGAGGCAAATATGATCCCTGAAATCGGCCAGTTTTCTCTGGCAATCGCCCTCGGTTTTGCCTTGGTTCAAAGTATCCTGCCGATACTTGGGGCCGCGCGCGGCAATGTGCTTTGGATGCGCAGCGCGCATGCGACATCGCTGGCGCAGGTCACCTTCACTCTGATTGCGTTCGCGGCATTGGTGCGCTCCTTCGTGGTCAGCGATTTCACGGTGCTGAATGTTGTCGAGAACTCAAACTCGCTGAAGCCGCTATTGTTCAAGATCGCGGGCTCATGGGGCAGCCACGAAGGCTCGTTGTTGCTATGGGTGCTGATTTTGACGGTGTTCGGGGCCGCGGTGTCGGTCTTTGGCAACAATATCTCGGAAGGCTTGCGGGCCCGGACCTTGTCGGTGCAGGCCTGGATCAGCGTCGGCTTCTTCAGTTTCATGCTGTTTACATCGAACCCGTTCGAGCGCGTCTTTCCGCCGCCCCCCGATGGCCAGGATCTGAACCCGCTGTTGCAGGATATCGGCCTGGCCTTGCATCCGCCGCTGCTCTATTTCGGCTATGTCGGTTTCTCGATCGTGTTCTCCTTCGCGGTTGCGGCCCTGATCGAGGGCCGTGTCGATGCCGCCTGGGCGCGGTGGGTCCGGCCCTGGACGCTGGCAGCCTGGATGAGCCTGACCGGCGGCATCGCCCTGGGATCGTGGTGGGCCTATTACGAGCTTGGCTGGGGCGGCTGGTGGTTCTGGGATCCGGTCGAAAATGTCAGCTTCATGCCCTGGCTTCTGGGCACTGCGCTGTTGCATTCGGCGATTGTGACCGAAAAGCGCGGCGCGCTCAAAAGCTGGACCATCCTGCTGGCGATCCTGACCTTTTCGCTGTCGCTTCTGGGCACGTTCATCGTGCGCTCGGGGCTGTTGACCTCGGTTCATGCCTTTGCGGTCGATCCCGAACGCGGGATGTATATCCTGGGGCTTCTGGGGCTGACCATCGGCGGGTCGCTGATCCTGTATGCCTGGCGCGCGCCGACGCTGGACCCCGGCGGTCTGTTTCGCCCTGTCAGTCGCGAGGCGGGGTTGTTGTTGAACAACCTGTTTCTGGCCACGGCCACCGGAACGGTGCTCTTTGGCACGCTTTATCCGCTGTTTGTCGAGGCGCTGGTGGGCGAACGCCTGTCGGTCGGTCCGCCCTTCTTCAACGCGACCTTCATCCCGATCATGCTGCCGCTGGTCATCCTGATGGGGTTCGGGCCGTTCCTGTCCTGGAAACGGGCCGATCTTGCGGGTGTGATGCAACGGTTGAAATTTGTCCTGGTGTTGTCTGTTCTGACTGCCTTGGTGGTCTGGTATCTGACCGAGGGCGGGCCGGTGCTGGCGTATCTGACCATTGCCATCGCGGCCTGGCTGTTCATGGCGACGCTTCTGGAATGGGCCGGGCGGATCCGGTTGGGCAAAGTGCCGCTGCGTGACGCGATGCGCCGGGCGCGCAACCTGCCCCGCGCAGCCCATGGGATGACACTGGCCCATGCCGGGCTGGCGGTTCTGATGTTCGGCTTTGTCGGGTCGACCGCCTGGAAGTCAGAGCAGGTGGTCTTTGTTACCCCCGGATCCGAGATTTCCATCGCGGGCTTTGACGTGCGCTTTGACGGGGTCGAACGGGTGACCGGGCCGAACTATGTGGCCAATCGCGGCACGCTGACGGTTTCGCGTGACGGGGAATATGTGACCACGCTCTATCCCGAAAGGCGCAACTACCCGGTGGCGCAATTCAGCACCACGGAATCCTCGATCCGGTCCACCGTGGCGGGCGATCTCTATGCCTCATTGGCCGAACCTGCCGATGCGCAGGCCAGTGCCGAAGGGGCCTGGACCCTGCGCATTCTCTATGAGCCTTTGGTGCTGTTCATCTGGACCGGTGCTGCGATGCTGATCCTGGGTGGCGGGCTGTCATTGTCGGACCGGCGCTTGCGTGTCGGTGCCCCCCGACGCGCAGCGGCGGCCACGGCCAGGGCCCCTGCGGCCACAACACCGGCGGAGTAATCTGATGAAACGTATCCTGTTCGCAAGCCCGGTGCTGGTCGCCCTGATCTTTGGCGGGTTTTTCCTGTGGGGTCTGAACCCGGAGCGCAACCCCAACGCGATCCCGTCGGTGCTGATTTCCAGACCGGCACCGGAATTTACCCTGCCCGAGGTGGCGGGCACCGGTGTGCCGGGCCTCTCGCGTGCCGATCTGGTGGGCAATTCGGGGCCGGTGGTGGTCAATGTCTTTGCCTCCTGGTGCGTGCCCTGCCGGGCCGAACACGCGGTTCTGACCCGGATGGTCGAAGAGGATGGCGTGCGCCTCTTTGGCATCAACTACCAAGATGAGCCCGAGGATGCGCTGCGCTGGTTGAACGAATTGGGCAACCCCTATGAGCGGATCGGATCCGACCTGAACGGGCGCGTGGCGATTGACTGGGGGCTGACCGGCGTGCCCGAAACCTATATCGTCGGCGGCGACGGGACGGTGCTTTACAAATATGTCGGGCCGATCCTGGGCGAAACCGCGATCCGCCAATTCAACACCGCATTGGCGCTGGCACGCCAGGAGGGATCGTCATGATGGCGCGTGTGATACTGATCCTGATGCTGGCCTTTGCTCCGGTCAGCGCGGTCTTTGCGGTCGAACCCGATGAGATGTTGTCCGATCCCGTGCTGGAGGCGCGCGCGCGCGACGTTTCACAGCAGTTGCGCTGTGTTGTCTGTCAGAACCAGGACATCGACAGCTCCAATGCCGGCATCGCGCGTGATATGCGCCTGCTGGTCCGCGAGCGGATCCTTGAGGGCGACAGCAATGCCGATATCCTTGACTTCATGGTCGTGCGCTACGGCAATTTCGTGCTGCTGCGCCCGCCCTTCTCGCCACAGACCTATGCGCTTTGGCTTGCGCCGCTGGTGCTGGCGCTGGTCGCGGGCGCTGTCGGAATTGCCGTCATTGGCCGGGTCCGCCGGCAATCGGCCCGCCCCGATGATCTGACCGAAGCTGAAGGGGCTGCGATCCAGACCCTTCTGGATGCGGATGCAAAGGACGAAACACAACCATGATGCTGATGTTGATTTTTGTAGGATTGGGCGCTCTCGCCCTCCTGTTCATGCTGTTGCCGCTTGCGGGTGGGGCGGAAGCCAATGATGACCGTGATGCAGGCGCGATGGCCGTGCTGCGTGACCAGTTGGCCGAGATCGGGCGCGATCAGGCGCGCGGTTTGATCAGCGAGGCCGAGGCCAGGGATGCTGGTATCGAGGTCAAGCGGCGGCTGCTGGCACTATCGAAGGCACCCACGGTTCAGAAACGGTCAACCACGCGGGGCGGATGGGTTCTGGGGGTTGCGATTGTCGTGGTCGGTGCCAGCGGCGTCGGGCTTTACAGCAAATTCGGCCAGCCCGATATACCGAGCATGCCCTTCGCCGAGCGCACCGCCGAGCGGGAGGCTTCGGCACGGATGGTCGAACTGGCCGATGAACTGCGCTCGCGTCTGGTCGCCAGCGAAGATGGCGGCCCGCTTGATGGCTGGGTGTTGCTTGCCCAAACCTATATGCGGATGAATGATTTCACCGGTGCCGTCGAAGCTCTGGCCGTCGCCACGGCGTTGCCTGATGCGACCTCTGCGACCTTTTCGCAAGCGGCGGAAGCGATCATTGCCTCAGAGAATGGCGTCGTGACACCGCCCGCACAGGCGTCGATTGATCGCGCGCTCGAGTTGGAGCCGCTGAACCCGGCGGCGGTCTATTATCAGGCGATTTCGCTGGATCAGGCCGGGCGCACCGCGACGGCCTATGATATTCTGGTCGACCGTATCGGTCGGGAAACCGAGATCACGCCTTGGATGGAATTCTATGTCGCCCGGATCAATCAGATCGGTGCCCGACTGGGCCGTCCGCCGGTCGGGCCGATGATGCTTTTGTCCAGCGCGCAGGGCGCGCCGGGCCCAAGCGCCGATCAGATCACGGCCGCCGCAGACATGTCGCCCGAAGAACGCGCGGCATTCGTGCAATCCATGGTTGACCGGCTTGCCGCACGGCTGCAGGACGAACCCGATGATCTGGAGGGCTGGCTGCGACTGGCCAATGCCTACCGGGTTCTTGGTGATGACGACGCGGCCCGCAATGCGCTGATCCAGGCCGAACCGTTGCTGCCGGAGGATGGCCCGCAGCGGCAGGCATATGAGGATCTGTCGGGCGATCTGGCAGACTGAAGCAGGTCTCGCCAATGGCTGGGACATGATGCGGTGTTTGGCGCGTTGAAGTCCTGGATTTCAACGCGCCAATCGATTCAGGCTGGTCTGAATGTGCTAGGGGCGGGGCCTCAGTTCCCGGCGGCCAGATTGCGGGTGGCCGCCTCGCGCAACGCCTCAAGAACCGCCTCGGTGCTCAACAGTTCCGACAACACGATGCCGTTCGGCGCGCCGGGACCATAGACGGCGTTGAAGGGAATGCCGTAGCGGTCGAAGGAGGCCAGATAGCGCGAGATATCCTCGTTCGGGCGGGTCCAGTCGGCGCGCATCGCGATCACGCCGGGTGCGGCCAGTTCGCTGACCACCGGTTCGCGGTCCAGCACCAGCAGCTTGTTGGCCTGACAGGTCAGGCACCAATCCGCGGTCACGTCGACGAAAACCACATCCCCCTGTGAGACATGCCGGGCAATCAGGGTGCGGTCGAACTCGGCCCATTCGGCCTGAGTAACCGGGGTCGCCGCCGCGGCCCGTTCGGCAAGCTGATCGGCGGCAATGATCGGGGCCAGCGCCAACACCGCGATGCCAACCCATTTCGGAGTGTTCGGAATACGGCGCAGGGCGATCACCGCGATCAGGGCCAGTGTCAGACCGACGGTCGCATAGGTGGCGGTCGGGCCCGCGACACCCGACATGACCCAGATCAGCCAGCTTGCCGTCGCGACCAGAAGCAGCCCCAGAACCGCCTTGAGCACAATCATCCAGCGGCCCGGTTTCGGCATCAGTTGCGCCAGGCGCGGATAGGCGGCGACGGCGAAATAGGGGGTCGCAAGGCCAAGGCCCAGCCCCGAAAACACCACCGCGATATCGACCGCGCCACCGGTCAGCGCAAAGGCAATCGCGGTGCCCAGAAACGGCGCAGAACAGGGCGTTGCCAGCACGGCGGCAAAGGCCCCGGTGGCAAAATCTCCGCTATGACCGGCGCGCGCGCCGCTATTGGCCAGCCGGGTCTGCAGCCCGGATGGCAGCGATATTTCAAACAACCCCAACATATTGGCGGCAAAGACCGCCAGGATGACAACCATCAGCGCCAGAAAGGTCGGGTTCTGGAATTGCAGCCCCCACCCGACCGTGACGCCAAACCGTTGCAAGCCGAATGTCACCGCCGCCAGGAACCACATGAACGCCATCACGCCAAGCGCCGAGGCCAGAAAACTGCTGCGGATGGTGCCAAGGCTTTTGCCCTTGCCCGACACCACCGAGGCCAGCTTGATCGACAGAACCGGCAGCACACAAGGCATCACGTTCAGGATCAGCCCGCCGACAAAGGCCAGCAGCGCGATCCAGGCCAGCGCGGAAAATGTGGTTTGCGCCTGTGTCAGCGTGAAGGGGGCGGGGGGGGCTTCGGTCAGCAACGTGGCGGTCAGCGTAGCGGCGCTATCGCCATCGGTAATTGTGATCGTGGGGGTGGCGGGGGCCTCTTCATCCAGGCTCAGGATCGGGAATTGCGCCCACAGCTCGGTCTGGCCGTTGCCAAGGCGGATATCGGGGGGTCCAAAGGCGGTATAGTCGCCCATTTCGGGGAAGATATCAGGGGCGTCAAAGGCGCTGGTGCCGCGTGCCGATAGCGTCAGGGTGCGGGCCTCCTCATCCACGAAGGCGGCCATTTCGGCCACGATCCCGGAGGCCCCTTCGACCGGAACCAGTGCGGCAAATCTTGCGATCCGGTCGGCCGATTGCTGATCAATAAGGCTGACCTGTGCCGACGAGCTCGCGGGCAGGTCGATGGTGAAGGTAAAACTGTTCGGCACGCAGACATCCGAGCAGACCAGCAGATCGACATCGGTTTGCAGACGGGCCGCTTCGCCGGGGCGTTCGAGATTGATCCGCACCGGCAGCACAATCTCGCCCGAATAGCCGAAATTCTGAATGCCAAAGGCGGTAAAGCGCTGCGGCGCAGGCCAGAGGATTTCGACACTGGCGACATTATCGGAGGCCGAGAAATCCATCTCGGGCGGCAGACCGACTTCGCCGGGGCTGCGCCAATAGGTTTTCCAGCCCTCGGTCATGGAAAGGTCCAGACCCGCCGATATCGAGGATGCGCCCGGTGCGATTGCGTTTTCGACCGTGATCAGCACCGCCTCGACAGCGACCGTGCTTTCGGTGGCCGAGGTCGCGGCCGATGCCGGCAGGGCAGGCGGCAAACCTGCGGCCAAGACGACGGCAATTGCACGGAAGGTGGCTTTCCATTTCATCAGGTTTACTTTCACGATTTAGGTCTTTGCGGGGTTGGATGCGAACAGGTCACTGGATCAGATAGCCTTCGCGGCCATCGGCACAAGCGACCCGGTAAACACCTTCTCCCAGATCCTCCACAGATTGGCAGCCGCTCTGCGCAACGGCAGGCAGATAGTTCGACGTGCTTTGCGTCACGATGTTATTATAGGGGCATTGCTGCGAAAGCGAGCCGCAGCCAGCCACGCCAAGTAAAATTACCGCGAGATAGCGGCGTTTGAACCGAAACCGGGGCAGGGGCCATTTGGCGATACCGCGGCGCGGGGCCCGTGCAATTTGCGTGTTCACAGTCCAATCCATGACGTTGTCACCTCGATTGGGCCCAATAAGGGCGTTCCTGCACTGGAAGGTCAACGTTACATACGGATACAAAAATCCCTGCGATGCAGACTGGCCCGCAGTTGACGTTCCGCCTCAGGAATGTTGGATATGGGATGCACAGCTATGTTTCGAGCGCAAAGGCAGTCATGAATAATAAGGATAATCTCTCGATTTCACGCCGGAATCTGTTGATTGCAGGCGCAGGCGGGGCGTCAATGATGGCGGCACCGTCGGTTTTGCTGGCCACCAGTGACACTGCGGGTGGCCCCACAAGACGCAACATATCTTCCTTTGCGCTGCACGAATGGCAGGATTATTTTGATGCGCTCGGGCCGGGCGTCATCATCTCGGATACCAACCGGCGGGTGTTGCAGCACTGGACCTCGGATGGGGAAATGCGGGTCTATCCGACCTCGGTTCCGCTTACCGATGAACTGACCCGGCGCGGTTATACTTCGGTGGTCGAGAAACGCGAAAATCCGGGTTGGGCCCCGACGCCGTCGATGCGCATCCGCAATCCGGAATGGCCGGCATATGTGCCCGGTGGCGATCCGCTGAACCCGCTTGGCACCCGTGCGCTGTATCTGAGCTGGCAGTATTACCGCATTCACGGGACGGCGGATTCGCGCAAGATCGGGCGGCGGTCGTCGAATGGCTGCATCGGCCTTTACAATGAACAGATCGAAGAAGTGTATGATCGCACCCCATTGGGCACGCAGGTCATTTTGATTTAGGGCACTTCGGATTTCATTACCCTGGAAAGTTTACTTGATGTCAAAAACAGGCCTTAGGATCGGCGCGATCATCCTTGTCGGAATTGTTGTGCTGGCAGGTGTTTACCTGACCCGCGATCCGCAGAGTGCGCGCGAAAGCCAGACTGCAAATGCACCCGCAACCGGGGGGGTCACTCTGGATCCGGCAAACCCGATGGCGGCACCCGATACATCCGGGATCGAGGAATTCGGGGCCCTTGTCCAGATCAACCTGCCGGACGAGTTGTCGGCACAAGCCCAGATCGGTGAGCGGGTGTTCAATGCCGCCTGTTCCGCCTGTCATGGCACCAACGCGGCCGGGCAGAACGGCGTCGCGCCGCCGCTGATCTTTACCACCTACAGGCCCGGTCACCATAGCGATGGGGCGTTCCTGAACGCCGTGCGCAATGGCGTTCAGGCGCATCATTGGGAATTTGGTAACATGCCGCCGGTTGAGGGGCTGACCAATTCCGATATCGCGGCACTGGTGCGCTATATCCGGGAAATTCAGCGTGAGAACGGAATTTTCTGATGGGCCGCGCAGGCCGAGAGGCGTGACGACGGTTACCCGGGCATGGATGGCCCCGGCATCTGACGATTGAACCCAACCAGCGGGCCAGCTGCATGTTGAAGGACAGTGTGACCATGCAAACCAGACGACAGTTCATGGCAAGCTCTGCGGCAGCGGGCCTTTTTGCAGGCGCCATGCCGCATATGGCCCGCGCCACCACGGATTTCGAGATCATCGAGGCGCGCGCCGCGACGGTGCAACTGGCCCCGGCGGGCTACCCCGCGACCGATATCTGGGGCATTGACGGTGCCATTCCAAGCCCGGTTCTGCGTGTTGCCCAAGGCGCGCGGCTGCAACGACGTCTGCTCAACAGCCTGCCACAGGCAACGACGATGCATTGGCACGGAATCGCGATCGACAATGCCATGGATGGTGTGCCGGGCCTGACCCAGGATGCCATCGCGCCTGGTGCCAGTTTTGACTATGATTTCATCGCACCCGATGCCGGAACCTACTGGTATCACTCGCATAATCAAACGGTCGAGCAGGTCGCCCGAGGGCTGCGCGGTGCTCTGATCGTGGAAGAGGCCGATCCGATCGAGGTCGATCGCGACGAGGTTCTGGTGCTCGATGACTGGCTGATCGACCCCGAGACCGGACAATTGACCACCGATTTCGCCTCCGCCCACAGCCGCAGCCATGCCGGCCGGATCGGCAATCTGGTGATGACCAACGGGGTCTTTGACATGGCCCTGAATGTGCAGCGCAACCAACGCCTGCGTCTGCGCCTGATCAATGCCGCCAATGCCCGGATCTTTGGCCTTGGTCTGATCGGGCTGGAGGGTTGGATGGTGGCGCTGGACGGGATGCCGCTGCCGGTGCCCGAGCCGGTCACCGATACGTTCACGCTTGGACCCGGACAGCGGGTCGACCTGATTGTCGATGTCATGGCCGAAGATGGCGAAACCGCGTTTCTGGTCCGCGCCGAGAATGGTGGCGCGCAGTCACAGGTCACCTTTCAGGTCAGCGGGCTGGCCAGCCTCGCGCGCCGTCCCGCGCCGGGTGCCTTGCCGCCCAATCCCGATCGGGCGGTCGATCTGTCCGGCGATGTGGCGATGCTGGAGCTGAACATGCAGGGCGGCGCGATGGGGGGGATGCGCCAGGCGGTGCTGGATGGCGAATCGATGAATTTCCGTCAATTGGCGGCGGCCAATCAGTTCTGGTCCTTCAACGGCATGGTCGGCATGACGGATACACCGCTGGCAAGTTTGGGTCGCGGCCAGACCGCGCGCCTGTCGGTCTTGAATGACACCAGTTTTCCGCATGCCATGCATCTGCACGGGATGCATTTCCGCGAAGTCATGGCCGATGAAAGCCTCGGGCCGCTCCGCGATACGCTGTTGATCGGCAGGGATGAGCGCCGCGAAATTGCCTTTGTCGCGGATAATCCCGGCGATTGGCTGTTTCATTGCCACATGCTATCTCATGCCGTGGCCGGAATGATGACATGGGTCAGGGTCGCATGAAAAACACCTGGGCAATAGGGGCGGTCAGCCTGGCGCTTGTGGCGCTCGGGGTCGGCGCATTTTCGGTTTCGGGTTCGGCCGGGGCCGATCAGGACAGGCCACGCCTGGTGATGCCGGACACGGTCGATATCGAACAGGGCGCGGCTCTCTATGCCCAAAGCTGTGCCGCCTGCCACGGAACCCAGTTGGAAGGGCAGCCCGATTGGCGCAGCCCCGGAGCGGACGGGATTTTGCCGGCACCGCCGCATGATGTCAGCGGGCATACCTGGCACCATGCCGATCGGGCTTTGTTCGAATATACCCAGTTGGGCGGGCGCGAGGCGCTGGCTCTGCAAGGTCTGGATTTCGAGAGCGGGATGCCCGCTTTTGGTGACGCTCTGAGCGATGCGGAAATCTGGAATATCCTTGCCTTCATTCAATCCACCTGGCCCGACCGGAATAGAGAAATTCAAGCGTCACGAACCGAGGCCGACCTGGCCCGAGGAGATTATTAATATGAAAATGATGATACGATTGGCCCTTGCCGCCTGGCTGGCGGTGTTTTCTCCGGCGATTTTGGCAGCCCAGGAGCTGAGTGAGGACCGGGTCCGCGAATTGGTGCGCGAAACCCTGCTGGCCAACCCCGAGATTTTGATGGAGGCGATCGCGGTGCTTGAAAGCCGCGCCGCCGAAGCCGAACAGATGTCGCGCGCCGAAATAATCGAACAGCAGCGCCTGACGCTGGAACGCGATCCGAATGCGCCGGTGCTGGCCAATGCCGATGGCGACGTCACGGTTGTTGAATTCTTTGATTACAACTGCCCCTATTGCCGCCGTGTGATGCCGACGGTCGAGGCCCTGACCGAGGCCGATACCGGGGTGCGCCTTGTCTATCGGGAATGGCCGATATTGGGCGAGGGGTCGGTTTTTGCGGCGCGGGCGGCGCTGGCAGCGCGCGAACAGGGGCTTTATGAGGAATTTCATCTGGCCATGATGGGCATGTCGGGCCGGGCCGAAGAACGCTCGATTCTGACCATTGCGCGCGAGGTTGGTCTCGATGTCGATCAGCTGCTCATCGACATGGAAGCCCCGGAGGTTGATGAACATATCCAAACCTCGATCCGGCTTGCCGAAATGTTGGGCATTACCGGCACGCCGACATTCATTATCGGGACGAACCTGATTCCGGGTGCTGTCGAACAGGCATCCTTGCAGGCCCTGGTCGATGAGGCACGGGCATCTGCGTCAAATTGACGGAGATATCTTGCTTTGCACATATTTTGTACGAAAATTTGGCGGTGTCACGGCAACAGGTGGTGGACGAAATACCCGTTCACCAAAGCGTGAATGGATCGTTTACTTTATAGAGATCACCATTGAAGCAAGAAAGTGTCGAAGGAGGATGTCACATTGAGTTTTAAAATTGATCGGCGCGGGTTCGCGGCCGGGGTAGGTGCTACGGCCCTTTTGGCGGCAAATCCGGGTTCTGCACACCCGTTTGAAATGCCCGAGCGGTTTCTGCCGCAGCTCGTGAATACCGGGCAAGAGGATTGGTTGCCAGGCGAAGTGCATGTCGACCCTGACAATTTCTTCCTCTATTTCATGCTGCAAGACGCCATGGCCATTCGCTATGGGGTCGGCGTGGGGCGCGGCAATCTCTATCATGACGGCATCTTTACCGTGCAAGACAAGCAGGAATGGCCGCGCTGGCGCCCGACCGATGCGATGATCGAACGGGATCCCGATGCCTATCTGCAATATATTGATGGCGTTGAGGGCGGACCCAGCAACCCGTTGGGCGCGCGGGCGCTCTATCTCTATGATGACAACAACCGCGATACCTATCTCAGGATCCACGGCACCAACCAGCCAAGCACGATTGGCGTGGCGGTGTCGAATGGCTGTGCGCGTCTGACCAATGAATATGTCACCGATCTTTACCCGCGGGTCGCTATGGGTGCGCGCGTATTCCTGCATCCCAAAGTCACCACAGCCTGAATCGACGGTGGTTCCTTTGAATGTTGAATCGTGAAACCCAAGGTCGCCGGGTCAGGCGGCCTTGGAGTCATACCCGGCAGTAGAAATTGCCGATTGCAGGCTGGCATCGTCCAGACCGCTGTCGATATCGACAACCCGATTTTCCATGTCAAATTCGATTTTCGCAATTGGATCAACGGTCTTCACGGCGGATTCAATGGCCGATCTGCAGTGGCCACAGCTCATTTTGGGAACAGAAAAACGCATCGTTATCTCCTTGATGCCGGGTGGGTGTCTGACGCCGATATGGAACGTTGCTGCACCGGAAGGTCAAGACCGGCAGAAAAAATGATTTCGGCCTTGACCTTCCAGCTACTGGAACCCTTATCTACCTCGCTGAATATGATTCAGGAGACGATAAATGTCCGCGACAGCAACCCCCAAAACCCTCAGCATTGATGGCATGACCTGCGCATCCTGCGTTGGCCGCGTCGATCGCGCCCTGTCCGCGGTCCAAGGGGTGCGCGATGTGACCGTAAACCTGGCCACGGAAAGCGCGGCTCTGGTCGTAGACAGCGCGGAGGCTCTGAAAGATGCGGTCGACGCGTTGCAGGATCTGGGCTATCCGGCCCGCACCGGGCGCGTGACCCTCGCGATCACCGCCATGACCTGCGCATCCTGTGTCGGGCGGGTGGACAAGGCGCTGGCAAAACTGCCGGGTGTTGTGGAAGTTTCGGTCAATCTGGCCGCCGAGACCGCCCTGGTCACTTTTGTCGAAGGGGTTGTCAGCACCAGCGATCTGGCCAAGGCTGCCACCGATGCGGGCTATCCGGCATCCGTGCTCAGCGCCGATGCACCGCTTGACCGGACCGCCGAAAAAGAGGCCGCAGCGCTGCGCGCCCGGAACAAGACGATCCTGGCCGCGGTTTTGTCGCTGCCGGTTTTCCTTCTGGAAATGGGCCCGCATATCTTTCCGGGTCTGGGAGATGCAATCGGTCGGACCATCGGCCACCAGAACAGCTGGCTGATCCAGTTCGTGCTGACCTCGTTTGTTTTGTTCGGGCCGGGCAGGTCGTTCTACACCAAGGGCTTTCCGGCGCTGTTCAAAGGCGCGCCCGATATGAACAGTCTGGTCGCGTTGGGCACTTCTGCTGCCTACGCCTATTCGCTGGTCGCCACTTTCGCGCCCGCGCTGCTGCCTGAAGTTGCGCGCGCGGTCTATTTCGAGGCCGCCGCCGTCATTGTGGCGCTGATCCTGCTTGGCCGCTATCTTGAGGCGCGCGCCAAAGGCCAGACCGGGGCTGCGATCCAGACGCTGTTGGGGCTGCAAGTGCGCACGGCACGGGTCGAGCGCGACGGTGAAATCGTGGATGTGGCGCTGGAAGACCTCGCCACCGGCGACATCCTGATCGTGCGCCCCGGGGAACGGGTCGCGGTCGATGGCGAAATTGTCGATGGCAACAGCCATGTCGATGAAAGCATGATCACCGGCGAGCCGATCCCGGCGGAAAAGACCATTGGCGATGCGGTCACCGGCGGCACCGTCAATGGGGCCGGCAGTTTCCGGTTCCGTGCCACCCGGGTGGGGGCCGATACCACATTGTCGCAGATCATCCGTATGGTGCAGGAGGCCCAGGGGGCCAAGCTGCCAATTCAGGATCTGGTCGATCGGGTGACCATGTGGTTCGTGCCCGCAGTGATGATCCTGGCCGCCCTTACAATCACCGTCTGGCTGTTTGTCGGCCCCGACCCTGCGATCACCTTTGCGCTGGTGGCCGGTGTCTCGGTTCTTATCATTGCCTGCCCCTGTGCCATGGGTCTGGCCACGCCGACCTCGATCATGGTGGGCACGGGCCGCGCCGCTGAAATGGGCGTGCTGTTTCGCAAGGGCGATGCCTTGCAGCAACTGGGCGATGTCACGGTGGTGGCGTTGGACAAGACCGGCACCATCACGATGGGGCGCCCGGAGCTGACTGAACTTGTTCTGGCCAACGGGTTTGAACGGGCTGATCTGTTGTCGCTGGTGGCGGCAGTCGAGGAGCAATCCGAACATCCGATCGGTGAGGCCATTGTGCGCGCGGCCCGCGCCGAAAATGTGGGCCGTGCCGAGGTGACCAGCTTTGAGGCAATTCCCGGTTACGGCGTTCATGCCACGGTGGCGGGCCGTGATGTGCTGGTGGGCGCGGATCGTCTGATGGCGCGCGAAGGCATTGCGGTTGGTGATCTGGCCACAACCGAGACCGAGCTGGCCGCCAAAGGGCGCACGGCGCTGTTCGCGGCGGTGGACGGCAAGGTTGCCGCCGTCATCGCGGTCTCGGACCCGGTCAAACCTGCCAGTGCGGCGGCAATCCGTGCGTTGCAGGATCAAGGCCTGAAAATCGCGATGATCACCGGTGACAAGCGCGAGACGGCCATGGCCATTGCGCAAGAGATCGGCATTGATGAGGTGATCGCCGGGGTTCTGCCCGATGGCAAGGTTCGCGCGATCGAGGATTTGCGCGCCGATGGTCGCAAGGTTGCCTTTGTGGGGGACGGCATCAATGACGCCCCGGCGCTGGCGCATGCCGATGTTGGCATCGCCATTGGCACCGGCACCGATGTGGCGATTGAATCGGCCGATGTTGTGCTGATGTCGGGCGATCTGGCGGGCGTGGTCAATGCCTTCGAGGTTTCCCGGCGCACCATGCGCAATATCCGGCAGAACCTGATCTGGGCCTTTGCCTATAATACGGCGCTGATCCCGGTTGCCGCTGGCGTGCTTTATCCGGTCATGGGGGTGCTGTTATCGCCGGTCTTTGCCGCTGGTGCAATGGCGCTATCATCGGTATCGGTGCTGGCCAATGCGCTGCGCCTGCGCCGCATCAAGACCGCCATGCGCGAAGGCGGCGGCGGCGCGGTGGAGGTCGCACCACCGGCCCCTGTCCTGCAACCGGTCGCCGCAGAGTGACCTTGCTGACCCACCAAGAGGAGAGACAGCCATGAATATCGGCGATGTTGCAAAAGCCGCGGGCGTGCCTGCGAAAACCATCCGCTACTACGAGGAAATTGGCCTGATCCGGCCCTTGCGCGGTGGCAATGGCTACCGCGCGTTCCGCGATACCGACGTTCACAAACTGGCCTTTCTGGGTCGGGCGCGGGCGCTTGGGTTTTCGATCTCCGATTGCCGCAACCTGTTGCAGCTTTATGAAGATGACGGGCGCACCAGCGCCGAGGTGAAAGTTATTGCCCAGGAACATCTGCAAGAGATCGAAGGCAAGATCCGCGATCTCGATGAGATGCGGGCTACATTGGCAGATCTGATCTCGTCCTGCGCTGGCGATCACCGGCCGGATTGCCCGATCCTGTCATCGCTGGCGGATCGAGATAAACTGTCCTGATCCGCGCCACGCGTTTTAGATGATGCCGCGTCCCGGGCGAAGCTGATCCAAAGGCTGCTATTGCAAAATTGGCAGATACCGGCCATCGGGCCCCAAACAGTGCATTCCGGTCACGGTTGCTGGCTGAAAACGACCGGAAAATTGCGGTTTTCGTCAGAATTTCCTTGTTTTGCCCCTGATTGCATGGTTACACAAAGGGGCGGATGCGGCACGGGACGTTGACCATGCCCCCGCGGTTCACCCCCCGTTGAACATATTCGGACATAGTAGGGACAGCCGCTTAGAACACCGCAAACTCCGATCTTGGGGACCATGACCGGACATCCGGCAGCGGCCTTCAGGAATGAATGACCCCAGGACCACTGGAACAGATACAGACACATGAGATCATCTAAAAACCGCTCGCGGTCGAAGGGCAACCGCAACCGCACGATGGGTAATATCACCAATCGTGTGTTCGACAGCTCTGGCCCCGAAAGCAAGGTGCGGGGAACCCCGCAGCAGATAATTGATAAATACAATCAATTGACGCGCGATGCGCAGTTGGCGAATGACCGCGTGGCTGCTGAGAATTTTCAGCAGCACGCGGAGCATTATACCCGCATGTTGGGCGAGGCCCTGCGTGAGCAGGAGGCCAAGCGCATCGAGCAGGAGGCGCAGCAGGCACAACATGCGCAACAGGCCCAGGCCCGTGCCAATCGCCAGCAGCGCGATGATGCCAGCCAGCCCGGTGCCGCGCCGTCCGACCACAGAAGCCAGGCTCAACCTGTGGTTGTCGCCCCGCCTCAAGCCGCGCCACAGACCGCGCCGCAGGGTAAATCCTTTGATTCCGTCATCGACATGCCGGGCGATGCGACATCGGGTCTGGTCGAAACGCCTGAAAACGCGCCCCGGCCCAAACGCAGCCGGACGCGCAAACCGGCAAAGCAACCAACCAATGAACCCGCGTCGTCGGATGAAAATGGCCCGAAGGCTGCCGAATAAAGCCTGTCTCGCAATAGTTGAGACAGGGGGGATCGCCGGGCGCGTTGAAATCACTGATTCCAGGCAGCGTCAGGTGATACAGGGTTTCTCAGACATGCTATAGGTCTTGTCGGCCCGCTCAGATCAAGGCGATCTGACGGGCCAGTGCGCAGAACCCCTCGACCGGCACCTGTTCGGCCCGGTCGGTGGGTTTCAGCCCCGCCGCGATGATCCGATCCTCGATATCGGGCGCGATCCCCT
The DNA here is from genome assembly GCF_058343375.1 of Alterinioella sp. Lineage (NCBI taxonomy): Bacteria > Pseudomonadati > Pseudomonadota > Alphaproteobacteria > Rhodobacterales > Paracoccaceae > Alterinioella > Alterinioella sp. The sequence goes on along the minus strand of NZ_JBTUJH010000007.1, from coordinate 57,564 downwards.
TCAGCGCCGCGCGCAGCATTTTGCGGCGCTGGTTGAATCCGGCTGCAACAATGCGCGACAGAATGCGCGGATCAGCGGCAAAGCGCGGCTCGGGCAGGGCCGCAAGATGGACCACGGCAGAATGGATTTTTGGCGGTGGCGTGAAGGCTTCCGGCGGCAGGGTCATGACGATTTTCGCGGTTGATCGCCACTGTGCCAGGATGGCCAGGCGCCCGTAGGTCTTGGATCCCGGCCCGGCCACGATCCGGTCGGCAACTTCGCGCTGAAACATCAGCGTCAGGCTGTCCCAGAGCGGCGGCCAGGCAGGCGGTGTCAGCCAGCGCACCAGCAATTCGGTGCCGACATTATAGGGCAGGTTGGCCACGATTTTCACCGGTGGCGTCAGATGCGCCGCCCAGTCCAGATCCAGCGCATCGCCATGCAGCACCTCAAGCCGCCCCGGATAGGCCGCTGCAATCTCGGCCAGGGCAGGCAGGCAGCGGGCGTCCTTTTCAACCGCGACCACCCGGCGCGCGCCTTCAGCCAGCAATCCCCGCGTCAGACCGCCGGGGCCGGGGCCGACCTCCAGCACGTCACAGGCGGTCAGATCCCCCGCCGCGCGGGCAATCTTGGCGGTCAGGTTCAGATCCAGCAGGAAGTTCTGGCCAAGCGATTTGCGCGCGCTGAGCTCATGCGCGGCGATGATGGCGCGCAGAGGGGGAAGCCCGTCTATCGTGGTCATGGGCCATCTCCGGAAATCATTGAAAAACACCTATTCACGGGCTTCTTGCGCATCACCGCTTTGCCCGTTGGGCGGCCATATCGCGCGCCATTCGCAGTGCTGCGACCATGCTGGTGGCATCGGCGCGGTCTTGCCCCGCGATGTCAAGCGCGGTGCCGTGATCGGGCGATGTGCGAATAAAGGGCAGCCCGAGCGTGACATTGACGCCGCCCGAAAAATCCAGCGTCTTGATGGGGATAAGCGCCTGATCATGATACATCGCCACCGCCACATCATAGCGCGCGCGGGCGGCGGCATGAAACATCGTATCGGCGGAATAGGGACCGCTGATATCCATCCCCTCGGCGCGCAAGCGATCCAGCACCGGGGCAATCAGCGCAATTTCCTCGGCCCCCATCGCGCCGCCTTCGCCGGCATGCGGGTTCAGCCCGGCCACGGCAATGCGCGGCGCGGGCGTGTTGAAATCGCGGATCATGGCATCATGGGTGATGCGCAGAGTGTCGCTCAGCAGGTCGGGCGTCAGCGCTGTGGGCACGTCCGCCAGCGGAATATGGATGGTGACGGGAACCACCCGCAGCGCGTCGCAAGCCAGCATCATCACCACGCGCGGCGTGTTTGAAAGTGCGGCCAGATATTCGGTATGGCCGGGAAAGGCAAAGCCCGCGCCATCCTTGAGGGCCTTTTTATGGATCGGCGCGGTGCACAGGGCCGCCGCCGCGCCGGTTCTGACCAGTTCCACGCCGCGTGCGATCACGTCGATCACGCCTTGTGCGTTTTGCGCCGTGGGGGTGCCGGGCCGGGCCGGGGCGCCAAATTCATGTGCCAGCAGGGGCAGGGAATCGGCGGCGACGCCCGCGGCGCGTATTGGGTCGTCGATCACTGCCAGGGCCATGCCGAGGCCTGCGAAATGGCGCGGGTCTCCGATGGCGAAAAACGGCAGGTCGCGGCCCAATGCGGCACGCGCCTTGACGATGATCTCAGGGCCCACGCCTGCCGGTTCGCCACAAGAGACGGCGACAGGGGGCTGGGTCATGGATTTTCGTCGATGATGGCATCGGCGCGCAATTCAGCCAGATAGCCATTGGCGTAGCTTTCGATACGGGCCTGAAACAGGGCGTCGCGCACTTGCTCGCGGCCGCCTTCGGGCAGTTCGACCGAACGCCCGCAAAGCATTATGAATAACAGCTGCGTGCCGCCCGCGCGGGTCAGCGCCATGGACACTTCATTGGCATCGAGCCGCGCCAGTTCAATGGTGATATCGCCGGGCACGTCGGCCACCGGCAGGCTGGTGATCGTGAACCCGCCGGGGCGCAGGCCATACAGGTCATCGCAGGTATCCAGACTGTCGCGCAGCGCAATCGCCTCGGCCATTGCGTCAGCCCCGCCGGGGATCAGCACTTCGGCATATTCCACTGCCGTCACCTCAGGCGTGACGAAGCCGCGTTCTTCCAGCCCGCGCAATTGGAAAATGGCAACCGCATTGCCAAGCGGCACCGGTTCGGTGACGCCGCCAATGGCCATCGGCAACAAGATGGCGCGCAATTGCGGTGGAATGCTGGAGAGCGGCCGCCAGCCCAACCCGCCGCCCTGCTGCGCCGAACCTGACGCCGAATATTGCCGCGCCGCCGCCGAAAAGCCGCCGATCGAGCCATCCAGGGTCTCGGCAAGCTGCGTAATGCGCGCGCGCGCTTCCTCTGCGGTCTCGGGCGTGACCGGGATCACCAGTTCGGCAAAATTGATCTGCGCCCCTTCATCGCTGGCAGCAAGGGTCAGGGCGCGGTCGATCTCATCTTCGGTAATCTGCGCGCGCGGGCCGAAACGCTGCCGCACGACATTTCGCCAGGTCACCCCTGCGGCCACGAAGTCACGAAACGATTCCTCCGAGATGCCTTCGTTTTGCAAGGCCCCCAGAAAGCTCTGCACATCCATATTGGCGCGGGCGGCAAATTCTTCCATCCCGGCTTCGATCTGTTCGGCATCGGCGCTCAGGCCCAACCGGTCCCCGACCTCGGCCTGCAAGCGTTCCTCGATCAGTGTCTCGCGGGCGCTTTCGGTAAGATTTCCAGGTGCGTTCAGAAGCTCCAGAAAGCGCGCGCGCTGGTCGATCTCGTAATAGGTGACGGCGCGGCTGTTGATGGTCACCGCCGCCGAAAACGGGCTTTGCTGCGCCGAGGCCGCACCGGCGGCCAGACACAGCGCCAGGGCACCGATTACGCGGGGAAGTCGAAAACTCAGGTTTGCTCGGGTCGTCATCGTTTTTTCTATCCGTTCATTCGGTTCAGGCATCCGGGGTCACTGGCTGCAGCTGCGGGCAAATTGGCGCCCGTCGCGGGACGCTCCAAAACCGTTCAATGCCACCGTCAGACCAAATTCCGTTGCCGGCTCCAGGGTAGCCGAGGTTGTGAAGCGACGCGAGAGCGAAAACTCCACCGCGATACATTCGGTTGCATAGGCAACCGCCAGTCCCGCGCGGGTGGGCTCATTGGCCTCGAAATCATAGCGCCAATCGACCGACGCCTCCCACGGGTTGTCGAAATTATAGGCGGCATCAAAGGCCCATTCGGCCATATCCTGCGGACGTCCCTCGGCCGGGTCGGCCTGAAGCCAGGTCAGCGATGAGGCGACATCGAAGAATTCGGCCTGCCAGGCCAGCGACAATTCATTGGATGTGACATTGAAAGCATCGCTGAACAGAGCGCGGTTCATCAGCAGAAAATCGGGCCCGAATTCAAGCGAGGTAGAGACCAGCCAGTCGGACCGGGGGCCATCAAGGCCGGAGCCTTGGGTGAACTGGCCATAATTGCGGTCCCGAAAAACGCGCCCCACCGTCAACCCGAGCGACCAGCCAAGCGGGTCGTCGCGGGTATAGGTCAGGCCAAAGGCCAGCCGTTCCCCGATTTCATGGCCATCGGCACCGGGAAACCGGTTAAGGGAAAACAGGTTGCCTTCGTCAAACTCGACCACGCCGCTGTCTTCGTTGGGCACGGCAGGCGTGGTGTGGGGGGCCCAGACATATTGCACCACCGGCTCGATCAGATGCGACACGCCGTTGCCATTGGCGCGCAGCAGCGGCCAGCGCAGTTCGGCGGCCAGAAACGGCGTCGAACGGGTGATGATGTTTTCATAGCTGCTGTCCTGCTGGACATTGTAGATATCGCCCAACCATTGCGCCTCGACCGCGCCCAGCATGCCCGCCGGCAGCACCCAGTCGCGCCGCCAATTGGCGTCAAAGCTGAGCCGCGCCACATCGCGACCCGTCACATCGGCATCAGACCGGCGCAGGGCGCTGTGGGTTGCCACGCCAAATGTGGCGATGCCGCCGATCATGCCCGGGGCAAAGCGGCGGATTATTTCGGCATCGCTCATCAATGTCGGCAGGGTGAAATTATTGTCGGAATCGCGCAGCGACCGGAACCGGGTCAACGAGGCCTCGATATATTCATCGCGCCGGGCCCGGCTGACGGTCAGGCTGCTGTTCAGCCGATCCTCCTCGGAATAGCCATAGCTGAGCAGATAGGCCGGGTCCGAGACGGTCTGATAGTCGAATTCCAGAACATAATCGCGCGGCAGATCGAACCAGCCATCGGCAAATACATATGATCGCGGGTTGTCATCCGTCAGCCCATCCCAGCTCATGGCACCGTTGATCTCGACAAACCCATTGCGAAAGGCACGCCTGAACCGAGCCTCGATAGATTGGCTCTGCCCCAGCGTCACATAGGGGGTCAGGGTCAGGTCGGTGCTCTGTCCGAGGGTGATGAAATAGGGGATGCGGATACCGGTGCCGATCTGATCGTCAGAGCGAATTTCAGGCGGCAGGAACCCGGTGGCACGTTCCAGCGTCGGGTCGGGCAGGCGCAGACGCGGCAGATACATGATCGGCACGCCGAGGGCGCGAAACTGGGCTTGCTCGAAATACAGCTGACGGGCCTCGGTATCATGGACAATGCGCCGGGCCCGGATCTGCCATAGCGGCACCGGATTGGCGGCGCAGATCACGCAAGATGATGCAACCGTCTGATAAAGCTGCGTATACCGGCCATCGACACGGTCGATCTGAGACGCCGATATCTGCAATTGCCGGTTCAACACCAGACGCGCCGATTGCAGCACACCGTTTTGCAGATCGGCCGAAAGCTGGGCGAAATCGGCGAAAATGATGGTGCGCCCATCCGCTTCGGTCAGGGTGATCGGGCCCTCGACGACAATCTGATCGGTGGTCCCGTCATACCGGATGGTTGTCGCCTGCAGGCGGGTCCCATTGTAGAAAACCTCGACACTGCCGCTGGCCGTTACGGTATTGGTGGCCCGCGTGAAGGCGATATCATTGGCGATCAGCGTGGCACCAAGCTGCGTCTGCGCCCAGGCCGGAACGGCAAAGACCATCATCAGCGCGACAAGGCGGAGCACGGACATCTAGCCATCCTCCGTATGCAGCAGAAACCCGAGCGACAGCAATATCGCAGCAATCGGCGGTGTCCAGGCCGCAACGGCGACGGGCAATTGCCCGGTCTCGCCCAGAACCTGCGCGAAATTACGCAAAAAGAAGATGCCAAAACCCAAGAGCAGCGCAAACAGAACCATCAACCCGGTTCTGCCAAACCGGGTATGACGCATGGTGAAACTGGCCCCGATCAGCACCATCGCCGCCAGCATCAGCGGATTGGCCAGTTCCGACATCAGCCAGACCCGGTGTTGCAATGCCGCAAAACCGGCGGCGCGCAGCTGCCGGATAAAGCTTGGAAGCTCGTAGATCGGCACGGTTGACGGGCGCCCGAAACTGTCGCGGATCTGGTCCGGGGTCAGGGTCGAGGGCAGCGAAAAACTGCTTTGCGTGGTGGCTTCGGCTTCCGGATTTGCCACGCCAAGCGGCCAGATCTTGGCATTGGTCAGCTCCCAGGATCCATCGGTCAGCTCCGCCCTGTCGGCGTCGATCCGGCTTTGTGCCCGGCCATTGGCGTCATAGACAAAAAAACTGGCCTCAAACAGCGACGTGCCATCCCCATTGGCGCGGCTGGCGCGGATCACGGTCTGGCCGAACAGCCCGCCCTGGCGCAGCCACAGCCCATCGCCCGCGACGGAAAGCGTGCGTTCTTCGCCGGTCTGGAAACGCTGCACGGACACTTCGTATTGGCGCTCGGTCGCGGCGACCAGCGGATTTATGACCAAAAGACCCAGGATACCGATGCCGAACGCGACAAATACCGGTGCCAGGGCCGATTTCAGCGCCGAGCGCCCCGAGGCGCGGATGACCACCAGCTCGGATGTGCGCGCCAGCGACAAAAACAGAACCAGCGTCGCAAGAATGGTGAACAGCGGCAGCATCCGGTAAAGCGCGCCCGGCAGATTCAGCATTGCAAGCTGGAACGCAGCCGTAAGGCTCGCGTCGGGCGTGCCGATGGCGCGCAGCTGTTCGGCCAGGTCAATGGGCAAAAGGATGGCGACGAACACCGCCAGCACAATGGCGAAAGACCGCAAGAACCGGCGCGCGAGGTAGATATGCAGGATCATGCCGTCACCGCGTGGCGCCGGGGTCTGCGCCCGCGCATTGCCAGGTTGATCATGATCGCCGCCACCAGCGCGGCAAGGGCAGGTTGCAGATAGGCCAGTTGGGCCATGCCTTCTTGCCTCGTGCCGATGCTTTCGGCGACATTCCAGGTCATTTGCAAGGGCACGATCAGCGCGATGGCCAACAGGATCTGCGGCCAGATGCCAAAGCGTGAAAACGCCCCCAGCATCAGGGTCGCGGCCGCAATCACCGGCACGAAGATCACGAATATGCTGCGTGCAATGCGGTCGTTGCCCTCGAACCGATAGGCCGCCAATGTCGATCCCTGCGCCTCGACAATGTCGCGCGGGGTCATCAGCAAGGCCGGCGTCGACATTTCGCGGATCGACGGGTGCCTGTCAGTCGGGGCGTCGATCAACCCGGCAATGTCATAGGTGAAATCCTCGAACTCGACGACTGACAGGCGCTGGCTGTCCAGCTCCACATTCTGGGCGATGCCCTCGAACATGACCAGACGCGGGCCTTCATCGGTTGAAACCAGCAAGGCCCGGCGCGCGGTATAGGTGGTTTCGACATCGCGGGCCGACCGGTCTTGCAGAAAGACATCGCGAAACTCGCCCAATTCGGTGATCTCGCGGATATAGACGGTGATGCCATCGGCCGGGTGGATGAACTGGCCTTCGCGCAGAAATCTGCCGGTCATGTCGCGCGATACTTCAAAGCTGCGTTCCATGAATTGGGCGCGGGCGGCGGGCACCAGGACATGGGCCAGAATCGCCACCAGAAGACCGGCGATGATTCCAAAGATCCAGACCGGTCTGAGCAGGCGCATCGCCGAACATCCGGCCGTCTGCATGACCACCAACTCGCTGTCCGAAATCATCCGGTTTGTGACATAGATCGCCGCGACAAACGCCGATACCGGCACCACCAGAAGGATGATCTGCGGCAGTGAAAGCGCAGAAAACTCTAGAAAAACCCGTAGGTTCTGGCCATCCGAGATCAGGCTGTCGAACAGGCTGACGGCGCGATTGACCCAATAGACAGAGACCAGAACGATTGAGAAAAAGCTGAACAGAACCAGCAGCTGCGACAGGATATACCGGTCATAGCGCCCCACGTTTTACCCTCTCAAATGGCCGTTAACTTTTCGCCTTGAAACGGTTTTAATCCAATCGCAGCCACAAGGACAGGCATATCTGGCCATTGCCGCCCACTAGGCCTAGTGTCCGGCGACGAAACAAAAATCTGCACGAGGCCCGACATGACCACCCCGATCACGATCACTGCAATTGAAACCGATCTGGACGCGCTGGCAGGTGCCGAGGGCAAGCTGGCGATACTGGTCACGCCTGATGGCAAGCTTGACCTGGCCGCGCGGCGGGTAAACCGGCTGACCAGGGGGGCGGTGGCCCGGCTGATCGCGTCGGATCGGTGGGAAAAGCTGAAACCCGGCGAGGGGTTCGTGATCGGGTTTCCGGTCGGGCTGGCGGCGCAGGCCTTGAGCGTGGTCAAGCTCGACCGCCGCCCCTCCGTGACCGAAGCCCGCAAGGCAGGCGCGGAGCTGGCAAAGTTCAAGGCCGATGCGGGGCTGATGCTGGCGGTCGGAAACCAGGGCAAGATGCGGGATCTGGCGCTTGGCCTTGCCCTGCGCGCCTATGCGTTCACCGATCACAAGACCGAAGACAAAGAGCCAAACCAGGATGCCACGCTGATGGTCAACAAGCCGGGTGATCTGGCCCCGGATCTGGTGCAGGTGGCAGCCCTGGCCGAGGGCGTCTTTTTCACCCGCGATCTGGTCAGCGAGCCTTCCAACATCCTGACAACGCAGGAATTTTCTGACCGGCTGGAGGCGATGCGCGATCTTGGCCTGTCGGTCGAGGTGTTGGAGGAGGCCGCGTTGGAGGCCCTTGGCATGGGCGCCTTGCTTGGCGTCGGGCAGGGGTCGGACAGCCCCACCAAGATCGTCATCATGCAATGGCATGGCGGCGGCGATGAGGCCCCTCTGGCGCTGGTCGGCAAGGGCGTGGTTTTTGACACCGGCGGCATCAGCATCAAACCGGCCGCCGGCATGGAAGACATGACCATGGATATGGGCGGCGCCGGCGTGGTGGCAGGCGTTATGCGCACCCTGGCCCTGCGCAAGGCGCGCGCCAATGTCGTGGGGCTGGTCGGGCTGGTGGAAAACATGCCCGATGGCCGCGCACAGCGCCCCGGCGATGTCGTGACCTCGATGAAGGGCGACACCATCGAGGTGATCAACACCGATGCCGAAGGCCGCCTGGTGCTGGCCGATGTGCTTTGGTATGCGCAGGATCGGTTTGCACCGTCAGCGGTGATTGATCTGGCGACGCTGACCGGGGCCATCATCGTCGGGCTTGGCCATGACAATGCGGGCGTATTCGGCAATGATGACGCCTTTGCGAACCGGTTTCTCAAGGCCGCCCGGGCCGAGGGCGAAGGGGCCTGGCGGATGCCGCTTGGCGAGGGCTATGACAAGCTGATCAAAAGCCAGGTGGCCGATATGAAAAATGTCGGCGGGCGGGCGGCGGGGTCGATCACCGCGGCGCAGTTCCTGCAACGCTTCATCAAGGAAGGCTGCGCGTGGATCCATCTCGATATTGCCGGGGTGGCCAAGGTCACCACGCAAACGGCGCTGGCCCCCAAGGGCGCGACCGGATGGGGGGTTCTGGCGCTGGATCGGATGATCCGCGACGGCTATGAGGCGGAGTGACGGATATGGGGGCGGTCTATTTCTACCATCTGACACGATCGGCCCCCGAGGCCACGGTGCAGGCCCTTCTGGACAAATCGCTGGCGGCGGGTTGGCGCGTGGCGGTGCGGGCCGGGTCAGACGCGATGCTTGACCGGCTCGACGATCTGCTGTGGCTGATGCCCGAGGACGGGTTTTTGCCGCATGGCCGGGCCGGTGGCGCGCAGGATGCGGCGCAGCCGGTGCTGTTGGGCGCATCGCCGGATCTGCCCAATGGGGCCGCCTGCGTGATCGCGCTTGAAGGGGCCGAGATCAGCCCGGATGAGGTGCAGAGGCTTGAACGGGTCTGCATCCTCTTTGACGGCATGGACGCGGCTGCGCTGACCCATGCGCGCGGCCAGTGGAAGGCGCTGACAGATGCCGGATGTGCGGCGCAATACTGGTCGGAGGATACTGGGAAATGGGTTAAAAAGGCCGAGAAACCCGCGGCTTAACGGCTGAGAATCATCTGCCCGTTTTCAATCGAAATCCGGTCGAACCGGTTCAGATACGCCATGCCAAGCAGGCTTTCCTGCATCGGTGATCCATTGACAACGGCCGGCACCGAGCGGTCGGTGATGTCGCCCAGGCTGACCCGGTCCAGCCTGATCATGGCGGTTTCGACCAGGCCATTGGCCGTCATGGCGCGGTTATTGTAGTTCAATTCGGCCAGATTGATCCCGGCCCGGGCGGCATCTTGCGGGGTCAGCACGATATCGGTGGCCCCGGTATCGACAACGAACCGTGTCGGCACGCCGTTCAGCTCCAGCGTCAGGTAGTAATGCCCATCATAATTGCGTGGAACCACCACCTCGCCGGTGCCGGTCACCACCGATTGCTGCGGCAGAACCGAATTGCGCAGTTCCGGCCACAGGCCGATACCGGCCACCGCACCGACAAAGATGAACCCCCAGATCAGCACATATTGCGCCATCTTGCCGATCTGATGCCGATTGGCCGAGACCATCGAGCCCACCAGCGCAATGGCCAGCAGTCCGAGATAGATAAACGATGCGATGTCGGTTTTTTCCATATCGGGCCAAATCTTGCTGTGGGTCGGGGTCTCCATGCCTCAATATAGGGCATTTCCCTGTCAGATCACCCGCAGTTCGAGAATTCCGTCAATGACGAACTGCACCGAAAGCGCGGCCAGCAGCATGCCAAGAATGCGCGTGACGACATTGATGCCGACCGGCCCGAGCAGTTTTTCCATCGCCGGGGCCAGCAGGAACGAGATGAAAACGCTGATCAGAACCACCAGCAACACCAGATGCACGGCCAGGATATCGGTCGCGGTATTGCCCTCGGCCCCGGCCAGCAGGATCATCGTGGTAATCGCGCCCGGCCCGGCAAGCAAGGGCACGGCAAGCGGAAAGACCGACGGATCATCATGTTCGGGGGTTCCATCGGCCTGGTCCTGGCGGCGCTGCGTGCGCCGCTCGAAAAGCATGTCGAGCGCGGTGAGAAACAGCAAGATCCCGCCCGCAATACGAAAAGCCGACATCGAAATTCCAAGGAAAGACAACAAGGTGTCGCCGATCAGCCCGAAGACTGTCAACAGGGCGAATGCCACCAGGCAGGCCCGCAACCCGATCGAACGACGATTGCGGGCATCTTGTCCCTTGGTCAGCGCAATGAACAGGGGGGCCAGCGCAATCGGGTCGATGATCACGATAAGCGTGACAAAAACGGTGATAAGCTCCGCGGTGCTCATGTCTCGGCCGCCTCCACCCGCTCAAGGGCTGCCAGCCACAGCGTTTCGGCGCGCGCCAGGCCGTCTTCGACCTCATTGAATTTCTTCTGCCATACCGCCAGATCACCGGCGCGCCCGCTGTCGTAAAGATCGGGATCGGCCAGTTTTTGCGAAAGCTTCTCGCGCATGTCGGTGATTTTGCTGACCCGCGCCTCGCATTTGCGCAGCTCGGCGCGCAGCTCCTGGATCTGGTCGCGGGTCGGGCGTTTTGGTTTGGTTGCGGATTTTTTGGATTTTGGCACGCTGTCACCGGTCAGAAGAAGGCGGCGATAGGCTTGCAGATCCTCCTCATAAGGCGTCACGCGCCCATCCTTCACCAGCCACAGCCGATCGGCCACCATCGACAGCAAATGCATGTCGTGGCTGATGAGAATCACGGCCCCCGTATAGGCGGTCAGCGCCTCGACCAGCGCTTCGCGGCTTTCGATATCAAGGTGGTTTGTCGGCTCATCGAGGATCAGCATATGCGGCGCATCGAGCGTTGCCAGCAGCAGGGATAGCCGCGCTTTCTGCCCGCCTGACAGACGCGCAACCTCGGTATCGGCCTGATCGGCCCCAAGGCCAAAGCCGGCAAGGATGGCGCGCAGCTTGGCAGGCATATGGGCGGGGCGCATCCGGCGCAGGTGCTGCAGCGGCGTCTCATCGATAAAAAGCTCATCGACCTGATGCTGCGCGAAATAGCCCACACGCAGCTTGCCGCTTTGCGTCTTGCGCCCGTCCATCACTTTAAGTTTGTCTGCCAACAGTTTGGAAAAGGTGGACTTTCCTTCGCCATTCCTACCCAGAAGTGCAATCCTGTCATCCTGATCAATGCGCAGGTTCAACCGGCTCAACACCACGCGGTCGCCATATCCCACCGCCGCGCCGTCAAGCTGCACGATAGGCGGCGACAACTGCTCGGGCTCGGGGAAGGAAAACACCCGAAAGGCGCGTTCCTGCGGGCTGCTGATCGGCTGCATCTTTTCCAGCATCTTCAGCCGGGATTGCGCCTGTTTGGCCTTTGACGCCTTATAGCGGAACCGATCCACATAAGATTGCAGATGCGCCCGCCTTGTATCTTGTTTCTTGGCATCGGCAGCGGCAACCGCCAGCCGGGCGGCGCGGGTTTTCGCGAATGTGTCATAGCCGCCCTGATAGAGCGTCAGTTTGCGGTCTTCGAGATGCAGGATATGGCCAACCGTGCGGTTGAGAAGCTCCCGGTCATGGCTGATCACCAGCACGGTATGGGGGTATTTCGTCAGATAGCTTTCCAGCCACAGCGCGCCTTCCAGATCCAGATAGTTGGTCGGCTCATCCAGCAAAAGCAGGTCGGGTGCTGCAAAAAGCACCGCCGCCAGCGCCACACGCATCCGCCAGCCGCCCGAGAAATCCGAACAGGGCTGCAATTGTTCTGCCGCGTCAAAGCCAAGCCCGCGCAGGATGGTGGCGGCGCGGGCCTCGGCGGACCAGGCGTCGATATCGGCCAGCCGGGTCTGCACATCGGCAATGCGGGTCGGGTCGGTCGCGGTCTCGGCTTCGATCATCAATGCGGCGCGTTCGGTATCGGCGGCCAGCACCGTGTCGATCAGGGAGGTCTCCGAGGACGGCACCTCCTGCGCGACACCGCCGATGCGGGCGCGCGAGGGCAGGGTGATGCTCCCGCCTTCCAGGGCCAGTTCCCCCCGGATCAGCCGAAACAGCGTGGTCTTGCCGGTGCCGTTGCGCCCGACAATGCCCACCTTGTGCCCATCCGGGATGGATGCGCTGGCATTCTCGATCAGCGGGCGGCCCGCAACCGAATAGGAGATATCAGAGATCCGTAACATGGGGCGCGGTGTGGCTGAGCCGCGCGCGGGTGTCAATTGCCGGGTTTCCACGGCCGCGCACCCATGCTAGCAGCCGCGAGAAATGAAACCTTACCGCGGAGCATATCCCATGGCGCTGGAACGCACTTTTTCGATCATCAAACCCGATGCCACCAAACGCAACCTGACCGGCGCGATTGTCGCCAAGTTCGAGGCGGCGGGCCTGCGGGTCGTGGCCTCCAAGCGCATTCAGCTGACCCTGGCCCAGGCGCAGGAGTTCTACGGCGTCCATAAAGAGCGCCCGTTCTTTGATGAATTGTGCGAGTTCATGATTTCTGAACCCATTGTGGTGCAGGTGCTGGAAGGCGAGAACGCGATTGCGAAGAATCGCGAAGTGATGGGTGCCACCAACCCCGCCGATGCCGCTGCCGGCACCATTCGCAAGGAATACGCATTGTCGATTGGCGAAAACTCGGTGCATGGGTCGGACGCGCCGGAAACCGCAGCGGCCGAGATCGCGTTTTTCTTTTCCGGGCTTGAGCTGGTCGGTTAATTCCTGGCCAGACACAAAAAAGGCCGCGCTCCGCTATCGGATACGCGGCCTTTTTCATGCCTTTTGGCCACTCAGTCGGTGCCGCGATAGGGCTGGACATATTGCAGGGCCATATCCCAGGGAAAGAATATCCATGTATCCTGACTGACGCCGGTGACGAATGTGTCGACCATCGGCTCGCCCTTTGGCTTGGCATAGACGGTGGCGAAATGGGCCTTGGGATACATGGCGCGGACCACTTCCAGCGTCTTGCCGCTATCGACCAGATCGTCGATCACCAGCACACCGTCGCCATCGCCCACCAGCGTGGCATCGGGATGGCACAGTATCACAGGCTGGCTTTGGGTCTGGTGGTCATAGCTTTTGATCGAGATGGTATCGACGGTGCGGATATCGAGTTCGCGCGCGATGATCATGGCCGGGGCCATGCCGCCCCGTGTGATGGCCACGACCGCTTTCCAGGCCCCGTCTTCACCGGGGCCGCGCTTGTCCAGCCGCCAGGCCAGCGCGCGGCTGTCGCGGTGGATCTGGTCCCAGGAGATGTGAAAGCCTTTTTCATGCGGCAATCGGGTGCTCATCGGCTCAGCCTTCCTTCTTGTCCAGCGTCATGTCGGGCGCGTCGATGGCCTTCATGCCAACCACATGATAGCCGGCATCGACATGCAGGTTTTCGCCCGTCGTGCCGGATCCGAGATCAGACAGCAGATAGAGCGCGGCCTTGCCGACCTCATCCTGGGTCACGTTGCGGCGCAGCGGTGAATTGAGCTCGTTCCATTTCATGATATAGCGAAAATCGCCAATGCCCGAGGCCGCAAGTGTCTTGATCGGCCCGGCCGAGATCGCGTTGCAGCGGATGCCGTCCTTGCCCAGATCCTCGGCGATGTATTTTACCGAGGCCTCAAGGGCTGCCTTGGCCACGCCCATCACATTGTAATGCGGCATCACCTGTTCGGCCCCGTAATAGGTCAGCGTCAATAGCGAACCGCCCGGGCCCATCATCGCCGCGGCGCGCCTGCACACGGCGGTAAAGGAATAGACCGAGATATCCATCGTTATCCTGAAATTGTCGCTGGAGGTATCGACATAGCGACCGCGTAATTCAGATTTATCTGAAAAACCAATGGCATGAACGACGAAGTCAAGATTGCCCCAGCTCTCTTTCAGGCTGGCAAACAGCGCATCCATCGAACCCGAATCGGTGACGTCGCATTCAACCATCAGGTCCGATCCGACCTGTGCAGCCAGCGGCCGGACCCGTTTCAGCAGCTGCTCTCCCTGATAGGAAAATGCCAGCTCCGCGCCCTGGTCGGCGCAGGCCTTTGCGATGCCCCAGGCAATGGATCGGTCATTTGCGAGGCCCATGATAAGCCCGCGTCTTCCTGTCATCAAACCCATCGCGTGTCCCTTTGGTGTGTATCATTTTATTAACACTTTGGTCGGTTTAGGCTATTGGCGCGGTTGCTTCAAGGCGGCTGACGCCCGGCGCTTGCAGGGGTCTGCAACCGGGTATAGCCTGCGCGGACGGGCCAGACGGGGCAGGGGTCAGGGCATGAGCGAGCGAAGCGGAATATTTGCGGGCGACGATCCGTTTGCGATTGCGCGCGCCTGGCTGGGCGAGGCCGAACAATCCGAACCCAATGACCCGAACGCGATCGCCCTGGCGACGGTCGACAGCGATGGTCTGCCCAATGTGCGCATGGTTCTTCTGAAAGAAATCGAGGCCGGAGCCTTTGTTTTCTACACCAATTACCGGTCGGCCAAGGCCGTGGAAATAACCGCCACAGGCAAGGCGGCCTTTGTGTGTCATTGGAAATCATTGCGCCGCCAGATCCGGGTCCGCGGCATGGTCACCCGCGAGGACGGGCCGCAGGCCGATGCCTATTTTCACAGCCGGTCGCTGACCAGCCGGCTCGGGGCCTGGGCCTCGGATCAGTCGCAGCCGCTCAGGTCCCGCAGCGCTCTGATGGCCGAGGTTGCGAAAATCACCGCATCCAAGGGGCCCAATCCGCCCCGGCCGCCCTATTGGGGCGGGTTCCGCATCACGCCGGTCGAGATCGAGTTCTGGGCCGATGGTGCCTTTCGCCTGCACGACCGGTTTCGCTGGAGCAGGGCCACCCCGTCAGACGGTTGGAACATTCAACGCCTGAACCCCTGAAAACCCTGTGACAATCGCGGCTTCCGCGCCGGCAGGCCAGCAACCGCCGGAATATTTGTAATTGGAACCTATTGAAAAGGATAGGTTTCTTTCCCCTTGCGAAACCTGATACTAACCGTCAGGTTGCTGGAAGGATCAGACCTGATCATTTACCGCAAATAGGGGTTGGGGAACCATGGCGGATGAAGATCGCCCGGAGGGCGCGATGATTACGGGTATTGTTAAATGGTTCGATATTTCAAAGGGCTTCGGCTTCATCGTGTCGGATGAAGGGGGGCCGGATATTTTGCTGCATGCAAATGTCCTGCGCAATTTCGGCCAGGGCTCGGTGGCGGACCATGCCCGGATAGAGGTGATTGTCCAGCAGACTGAGCGTGGTGCCCAGGCGCAGGAGGTCATTTCAATTTCGCCGCCCGATCAGGCCTGTGTCGACGAGGATTTCGGCCCCGCGATCGAGATCCCTGACGACGTGCCGTTTGTCTCGGCGCGCGTCAAATGGTTCGACAAGGCAAAAGGGTTTGGCTTTGCCAATGTATTCGGTCATCCTGAGGATGTGTTCGTTCATGTCGAAGTGCTGCGTCGCTATGGCCTGGCCGATCTGCAAGCGGGCGAAGCCATTGCCATGCGTGTCGTTGATGGACCACGTGGTCGGATGGCGGGCGAGGTGCGGAGCTGGGATTTTGTGCAGGAGAGTTGAGATGCGGGTTTTTCTTGGGGCCTTACTGGCCTTTCTTGTTGCCAGTGCCGCTTACGCTCAGGCGGCTTGTGTGGAAGACCGCCTGGAGCTGCGCGGCGATTGGGGCATGGCCCGGTTCCAGGTCGAGGTGGCCGATGATGTTCAGGAACGCGCCACCGGTTTGATGTTCCGCGAATCGATGCCGTCGCGGGCGGGCATGCTTTTTGTCTATGAGCGCCCGCAAAGCGTGGCGTTCTGGATGGAAAACACGCTTATTCCGCTGGACATGATCTTTGCCGATGAAACCGGCACGGTCACCCGGATCCATGAAAACGCCATTCCGCGCGATCGCACACCGATCCCTGGCGGCGACAACATCCGCTTTGTGCTGGAGATCAATGGCGGCATGACCCGGACACTTGGCATCACGCTCGGCTCGCAAATTCGCCATCCGGCGATAGATCCGGAACTGGCTGCGTGGCCTTGCTGATTATCGGGCTTCCATCGCGGCCAAACACCGGATAGGAGATGCGCCAGTCGGGGCGTGGCGCAGCCTGGTAGCGCGTCTGTTTTGGGTACAGAAGGTCGTGAGTTCGAATCTCGCCGCCCCGACCATCTTCTTTCTTCGCCACCCTTGCGCCGCTGTGATCGGACAGGCAGGAAAGACCCATGTCGCCTGCCCATGATCCGCCCGATAAATTGCCCGATACCCCGATGCCGATGGGGCAGGGTGCTATTCTTATGGGGCTCCATGACGGTGCCGCCCATCTGGCCGCGCAATTGCAGAGCTTTGCCGATCAGACCTGTGGCAATTGGCAGCTTGTGGTGGGCGATGATGGCTCCACCGATGATGGCCCCGCGATCCTGCGCGCCTTTGCCGACAAGATGGCCGCGCTTGGGGGCCATGTGCAATTGCTCGATGGCCCCTGTCAGGGTGTTGCCAGAAATTTTCTGAGCCTTCTGAGCAATGCGCCAGATAGTGACTGGCTGGCCTTCAGCGATCAGGATGATGTCTGGCTGCCCGGGCATCTGGCAACCGGCTTGGCGGCATTGGCGGATGTGCCTGCGGATATGCCCGCGCTTTATGGTGCAAGCAGCTGGATCTGTGACGCGGATCTGCGCCGCCGCAAGATGTCGCCCCGGTTTCGGCGCCCGCCCGGATTTCGCAACGCATTGGTGCAGAGCATCGCCGGCGGCAACACCATGCTGCTGAACCGGGCCGGGGTCGAACTGGCGCGCGCCGCATCCCGTGAAGCACTGGCGGCGGGCGGACCTGCCACGCATGACTGGTGGCTGTATCAACTGATTGCGGGGGCAGGCGGTCAGGTGATCCGCGATGAAACCCCGACGATCCTTTATCGCCAGCATGGCGGCAATCTTTTTGGCACCAATCGCGGGTTTGGCGCGGCTCTGCGCCGGCTTGCGCAGATCCTGCGCGGCGATCTGGCCCGGTGGATTGATGCCAATATCGCGGCTCTTTCGGCCTCGGCGCATCGGTTGACGCCTGCCAACCGTGCAATCCTGGCCGATTTTGCAACGCTGCGGGGCCAGGGGCTGGTGGCGCGGCTCAGGGGATTCGCCCGGCTTGGCCTTTATCGTCAGGGGCGCGTTGGTCAGGCAATGCTTTGGCTGGCGTTAACCATGAAAAAGCTCTGAACCTGGGGGTTCGGCCCAAAATCTCCACCATATCTTGTGTCCTGAATGCCACGTTCCCCGGGTTTTCTTTGTCGGCACGCGCCGTTCATAATTCTTAAGAAAACCGGCCGCATTTTTGCCTCGGGCATCAATTGCACCTTCTAAGGCTGCCGGGTTTCAACAGAAAACGGCGGCTCGGGCCTGTGGATGAATCGATCACATCCGCCCTCATGGCCGCCTGCCGCATATTGCAAGAAATTTAATCCGGCAAAGAGGTGAATTTTCCGTTGACCGGACCGGCCTAAATACGCCACCTTGTAGCGGCCGACAGGGCCAACACTACATATAGTGGGCCCGGGCATAAAGGGGCAGATGATTTCTTCTTCACAAGAGATGCGCTCTGGCGCGTCGGGCTGGCATTCTCAGTGGGGCCAGTGCGGGAAAGATCTGCCTGAAACGGGCACAGCAAAAACGGCGATTGCGGAAACACGCGGATCACGCCGACAGTAACGGGGACAAGAGCCAGACATGAAGATCGAACGCAGATTCACTTCGGCAGACGCAGATACCTATGCAGGGCTGGAATTCAAGCTGACATCATCCGAGATCCGCAACCCCGATGGCACCGCCGTCTTCAAACTGGACGAGCTGGAAGTGCCCGCTGGCTGGAGCCAGGTCGCATCAGATGTTCTGGCGCAGAAATATTTTCGCAAGGCAGGCGTGGCCGCGATTCTGAAGCCGGTCAAGGAAAAGGGCGTGCCATCGTTTTTGTGGCGCTCGGTTCCCGATGAGGCGGCAATGTCCGATCTGGCCCCGGGCGACCGCATGGGCGGCGAAACCAGTGCCAAGCAGGTGTTCCGTCGCCTGGCGGGGGCCTGGTGTTACTGGGGCTGGAAGGGCGGCTATTTCACCGCCGAGAGCGACGCCCGCGCCTATTTTGATGAAATGCAGCTGATGCTGGCGCGCCAGATGGCGGCACCCAACAGCCCGCAATGGTTCAATACCGGCCTGCATTGGGCCTATGGCATCGACGGGCCGGCGCAGGGCCATTATTATGTTGATTACAAAACCGGCAAGCTGACAAAATCGAGCAGCAGCTACGAGCACCCGCAGCCCCATGCGTGCTTTATCCAGGGCGTTCAGGACGATCTGGTAAACGAAGGCGGCATCATGGATCTGTGGGTGCGCGAGGCGCGCCTGTTCAAATACGGATCCGGCACCGGCACCAATTTCAGCCATCTGCGCGGCGAGGGCGAGAACCTGTCGGGCGGCGGCAAATCCTCGGGTCTCATGGGGTTTCTCAAGATCGGTGACCGGGCCGCCGGTGCCATCAAATCGGGCGGCACCACGCGGCGCGCGGCCAAGATGGTGATCGTCGATGCCGATCACCCCGATATTCAGGCCTTTATCGACTGGAAGGTGCTGGAGGAACAGAAGGTCGCCTCCATCGTGGCCGGATCAAAGATGCATGAAAAGATGCTGAACGAGATTTTTGCAGCGATCGCCGCCTGGGACGGGCTGATCGGGGATGCCACCGATCCGGCAAAGAACGACGGCCTGAAATCCGCCATCCGGGAAGCAAAAAAAGTCGCGATACCAGAGACTTATATCAAGCGCGTGCTGGATTATGCCAAGCAGGGCCATACCAGCATCGAGTTTCCCACCTATGATACGGATTGGGATTCGGAGGCCTATAGCTCGGTTTCCGGCCAGAACTCCAACAACTCGATCCGCGTCACCGATGCGTTCCTGAAGGCGGTCGAGGAGGACGGGGATTGGGATCTGATCAACCGCACCGACGGTTCGATCTCGCAGACGATCAAGGCGCGCGATCTTTGGGAAAAGGTCGGCCATGCGGCCTGGGCCTGCGCCGATCCCGGCATCCAGTTCCATGATACCGTCAATGCCTGGCATACCTGCCCGGCCGATGGCGAAATCCGCGGCTCGAACCCGTGCTCGGAATATATGTTCCTCGATGATACCGCCTGTAACCTTGCATCAATGAACCTGCTGACTTTCCTCAAGGATGGCGTGTTCGATGCCGAAAGCTACATGCATGCCACGCGGCTCTGGACGCTGACGCTGGAAATATCGGTGATGATGGCGCAGTTCCCGTCCAGGGAGATTGCACAGCTATCCTATGATTTCCGCACGCTCGGTTTGGGCTATGCCAATATCGGCGGGCTCCTGATGACCATGGGCCATGGTTATGACAGCGATGCCGGCCGCGCCATCTGCGGCGCGCTGACCGCGATCATGACCGGTGTATCCTATGCGACCTCGGCCGAAATCGCAGGTGAGCTTGGCCCCTTCGCGGGCTTTGATCGCAACCGCGACCACATGCTGCGGGTGATCCGCAACCACCGGCTTGCCGCCAGAGGGGCCAGGGATGGCTATGAGGCGCTGGCGGTGAAGCCGGTGCCGCTCGATCACGCCAATTGCCCCGATGCGACGCTGGTGGCGCTGGCCCAACAAAGCTGGGACGAGGCGCTGGAACTGGGCGAGATCCACGGCTATCGCAATGCGCAGGTCAGCGTGATCGCGCCCACCGGCACCATCGGGCTGGTGATGGATTGCGACACCACCGGGATCGAGCCTGATTTTGCCCTGGTGAAATTCAAGAAGCTCGCCGGTGGCGGGTATTTCAAGATCATCAACCGCGCCGTTCCGGGCGCATTGGAAAACCTCGGCTATTCATCCGCGCAGATCGAAGAGATCACCTCGCATGCCGTCGGCCACGGCACGCTTGGCAATGCGCCGGTGATCAATCATTCCTCGCTGGCCGGGCATGGCTTTGGCCCCGGCGAGATGGAAAAGATCGAGGCCGCCCTGCCATCGGCCTTTGACATTCGTTTTGTCTTTAACCAATGGACCCTGGGCGAGGATTTCTGCACCGGCACGCTTGGCATACCGGCGGCCAGGCTGAATGATCCGACCTTTGACCTGCTGCGCCATCTGGGCTTTTCGCGCGCCGATATCGAGGCCGCGAACGACCATGTCTGCGGCACCATGACCCTGGAAAACGCGCCGCATCTGAAGGCTGCGCATTATTCCATCTTCGATTGCGCCAATGCCTGCGGCAAGAAGGGCAAACGCTTCCTTTCGGTGAACAGCCATATCCACATGATGGCGGCAGCGCAGAGCTTTATCTCGGGCGCGATCTCCAAGACCATCAACATGCCCAATGACGCCACGATCGAGGATTGCCAGAAAGCCTATGAATTGTCGTGGTCGCTTGGCGTCAAGGCCAATGCGCTCTACCGCGACGGATCGAAGCTCAGCCAGCCGCTGGCCGCATCCCTGGTCGAGGATGATGATGAGGCCGCAGAGGTGCTCGAATCCGGCAACGTGATGGAAAAGGCGCAGGTTCTGGCCGAGAAGATCGTCGAAAAGGTGATCATCAAAGAGGTCATCAAGGTGCATCGTGAAAAGCTGCCCTCCCGGCGCAAGGGCTATACCCAGAAGGCCATCGTCGGCGGGCACAAGGTTTACCTGCGCACTGGCGAATATGAAGACGGCAATCTGGGCGAGATCTTCATCGACATGCACAAGGAAGGGGCCGGTTTCCGGGCGATGATGAACAATTTCGCCATCGCCATCAGCGTGGGCCTGCAATATGGCGTGCCGCTGGAGGAATTTGTGGACGCCTTCACCTTCACCAAGTTTGAACCGGCCGGCATGGTGCAGGGCAATGATTCGATCAAGAATGCAACATCGGTGCTGGATTACATCTTCCGTGAATTGGCGGTCAGCTATCTCGATCGTACCGATCTGGCGCATGTGAAGCCCGAAGGTGCCAGCTTTGACGATCTCGGCCGCGGCCAGGAGGAGGGCGTGCGCAATTTCCAGGAAGTGCCGCAAAGCCGCGCCTCATCGCCGATTGATGTGCTGCGCCAGATCTCGTCCACCGGGTATCTGCGCAAGCGGGTGCCGCAGGAATTGGTCGTGCTGCAAGGCGGCGCAAGTGCGATCACCGCCTATGATCCCAAGGGCGATCCGGTGGCATCGCTGGAAACGCTGGTGCCGGAAGTGGCGACCAGCACAATCTCGGTGTCTACGACAACCGCAATTGCCAGCGGGGCAGTGTCATTGGATGCGCGGGCCAAGGCCAGAATGCAGGGTTACGAGGGCGAGGCCTGCGGCGAATGCGGCAACTACACGCTGGTGCGCAATGGCACCTGCATGAAATGCAACACCTGTGGGGGAACTTCAGGCTGTAGCTGAACGCAACCGGAAACTCCTTTCAAAAGGAGTTTTCAAAACTCTTCGAAGAGTTTTGGTTGCGCAATGAGATCGGGTGTCGCGCCATTGCCCCGGCGCGGGATCTGAAACACGGGGCGGGTGCGCTCGTCCCCGACGCGGTTCAGGCCGCAGGCAGAAAACACGGGCAGTATAAACAAGTGAGCCTGAATAGCGAAACTGGGGAAGCCTTGGCTTCCCCTTTTTCTTTTTTATCAGGGTGTTATCGTCTGGTGTTAGAGCGCATCGCACCAAATCGAATTCACCGGCCGACCCGAACGCATTCGATTGCGCGAACGCTGCCTCGGTCCGGCCGATGAATGCTCGAATCCGATCAGGCGCGACGCGCTATAATCCGAAAATTCAGGCGCTTTCCGGGGCTTCCAGTTCCGCCGCCACAGGATCAGCTGTCGCCAGTTCGATCACCGGGGTCATCCGCGCCAGAATATCATCGGCCAGATGGCATTTGATCTGATGGCCGGATGCCAGTGTTTTCATCGCCGGAACCTCGATGTCGCACAGACCGTCGGGCACCTCCGATTTCCACCGGCAACGGGTCTGGAACGGGCAGCCCGAAGGCGGATCCATCGCCGATGGGATGTCGCCTTCCAACACGATATGGCGTTTCTTGACCGAAGTGTCGGCGATGGGAACCGCCGAAAGCAGCGCCTCGGTATAGGGGTGATAGGGCGGCGAAAACACCTGGTCGGTATCGCCGATTTCGACAACATGGCCGAGATACATCACCATCACCCGGTCGCTGAGATAGCGCACAATGGAAAGATCGTGGGAGATGAACAAAAGCGTGGTCTTCTCTTCGCGCTGGATCTCCATCAACAGATCCGTCACCGCCGCCTGCACCGACACATCCAGCGCCGAAACCGGTTCATCGGCCACCACGATCCGCGCGCCGCCGGCAAAGGCGCGGGCGATGCCAACACGCTGTTTCTGTCCGCCGGAAAGCTGCCGGGGCATGCGTTCGGCAAAGGCGCGCGGCAGTTTCACAAGATCAAGCAGTTCAAACATGCGCTGGCGGCGTTCGGCTTCATTATTGCCGATCTTGAATATCTCAAGCGCCCGGATGATTTGCCGCCCCACACTCATTGACGGGTTCAACGTGTCAAACGGGTTCTGAAACACCATCTGGATCGACGACACGGTCTTGGTATCGCGTTCCTCGATCGGAACCGCCTCGATCCCCTTATTGTCCAGCGCGACATGGCCATCGGTGGCCGTCTCCAGCCCCATCAGCACCTTGGCCAGCGTGGATTTTCCGCAGCCGGATTCACCCACAATGGCCAGTGTCTCGGATTCGCGGGCCTCAAAACTCACCGATTCGTTGGCTTTGACAACCTTGGTTTCGCCGGAAGAAAACAGCGAACTGGCAGCGACCTCATAATATTTCTTGAGGTTTTCAACCTTGAGCACAACCTCGCCAATCGGGGCCTTTTCGGTTTTTATGGCGGCTGCAATCGGTGCGTTCCAGTCAATTTCCGTGACCTTCACGCAGCGCGAATCGTGGCGATCATCGCCTGCGACGGGTGCCATGCGAATATCGCCTGCATCGCAGTTTCCGCTTTCAAAATAGTCGCAGCGGGGGCCAAAATTGCAGCCATTGGGCCGCTCGTGGGGCAGAGGAAAATTGCCGGGAATGGCCACCAGCGGACGCGAATATTTGTCGGCACCTGGCAGCGGGATCGACCGGAACAGCGCCTGCGTATAGGGGTGCTGCATCTTGTCGAACACATCCTTGATCGACCCGGTTTCCACCGCCTCGCCGGAATACATCACGCAGATCCGGTCGCAGGTTTCCAGCACCAGGCCCAGATTGTGACTGATGAACAGCATCGAGGTGCCGTATTTCTTGCCCAGATCCTTGACCAGTTCGACCACGGCCGCCTCGACCGTGACATCGAGCGCGGTGGTGGGTTCATCGAGGATCAGCAGCGACGGGTTCGCCATCAACGCCCTGGCAATGACGATCCGCTGTTGCTGGCCACCCGAAAGCTGATGCGGGAATGCGTTGAGCATCCGTTTGGGGTCTGGCAGGCGCACATCGCTCACCACCTCAAGGGCGCGCTGATAGGCCTCTTTGGCCGACGCCCCATCATGGATCATCGGCACTTCCATCAACTGCCTGCCGATCTTCATCGCCGGATTGAGCGAGGCCATCGGTTCCTGATAGATCATCGCAATCTCGCGGCCGCGGATCTTGCGCAGTTCCTCGGGCGACATGTCGTTGAGTTCGCGGCCCTTGAACTTGATCGAGCCGCCGACAATGCGCCCGTTCACGCCCAGATCCTGCATCACGCCAAGCGCCACGGTGGATTTGCCACAGCCCGACTCGCCGACCAGGCCCATCGCTTCGCCGGGCATCACCTTGGTGGAGAAATCCATCACCGCCGGGATTTCGCGCAGCCGGGTAAAGAAGCTGATCGACAGGCTGTCAATCTCAAGGATCGGGCCGTCATATGTGTCGTCGGTCATTGGGTGTGTCCTCTCTGCGCAGTGCAAAGAAAAATCTTCGGGAAGATTTTTCGGGCCGAAGATTTTTCAGGAAAAATCTTCATGGCTCAGTCCTTCAGGCTTTCTTCACGCAGGCCATCGGCCAGCAGGTTCAGGCCAAGCACCATCGTCAAGAGCGCCAGCGCGGGTGGCAGGGGCGGATGCGGATAAATCGTCAGAAGGCGGCGGCCTTCATTGATGGTTGACCCCCAGTTCGGGCTTTCGGGATCCACGCCCAGACCAAAGAAGCCAAGCGTTCCCAAAAGGATGGTGGTGTAGCCGATGCGCAGGCAGAAATCGACAATGAGCGGCCCGCGCGCATTTGGCAGGATCTCCCACAGCATGATATACCACGGCCCTTCGCCACGGGTCTGGGCGGCGGCCACGTAATCCCGGGTCTTGATGTCCAGCACCAGGCCGCGCACGATACGGAATACCGTGGGGCTGTTCACGAACACGACCGAGACAAAGACGATCAGCACGTTGCCGTCGATATTGATGCCGATCAGCGGCTCATAGGACGCGCGCGTCAGCGCCATCCATTCGCCCACCGGATTGCCCTGGTTGAGATAGCCGATGAAGGATGTGGCCAGCCAGACAATCGGATCAAAGCGGAACACCGTGCCCAGATAAAACAGGAGCAGCAGGATCACGATAGGCACCGCAACCCATTTGATGATATGCGGCTGCGCCCGGTAGCGCGAATAGAGCAGCACCCAGATGAAACCAATCGGCAGCACGAACAGAACGGCGGCCATATAGACCGGCACGCCGGCCTCGATGATTTCGGGCGTGACCAGCAGGTAGAAGAGCAAGATCACCGGAAAGGCCAGCACCAGATTGGCCAGGAAAGTGATGATCGTGTCGAACCGTCCGCCCAGATAGCCTGCGGGAAGGCCAAGCGTGATGCCGACCATGAAGGCGAAAAGCGTGGCAAAGGGGGCGATGGTCAGCACCTCACGCGCGCCCATCACCATCCGGCTGAAGACGTCGCGCCCCAGACCATCACCGCCAAGCAGATAATAGGGAAACGCGCCATCAACCCCCGATACGGCCGAGCCCGGAGGATCGTTTCGCAGGCTTGCAATCACGTCGATCGGGCCATGCGTGGCCACCATGTTGGCGAAAATCGCGGTAAAGACCCAGAACATCACCATGCCAAAGCCGATCATGCCGACCGGATTGTCGAAAAGCTTGCCGTATAGGCCGAGGCGGAGTTTGAACCTGATCGAGACCACGTAAGTCACGATCAGCGCGATCCAGACCGGCAGAAATTGCGCGCCCACGGCACCGATGATGCCCTTGGCCTGGAAACTGGGTTGCAGGATGCCGCCCAGGATATAGATCACGATGGCCGCGAGAAAGACGAAGGTCGCGTATTTCATCGCCAGCACCATGTAATCCGGCGCGCCAAGGCGGTAGCTGATGGTGTGATCGGCGTTCACGATCGGCTCGGCCGGGCGCATGCCGATCACGGTCATGAGGATATTGAGAACCAGGGCGGCCGCAAAGACCAGCACGGTGCCCAATATCAGCGGGTTCAGGAAGGGCCCCAGAGACCCGGACCAGGTAAGGGGATCCATTGCTCTTTCTCCTTCATGATATACGGATGCGCGGGTTCAGGTAGACATAGCCGATATCGGATATCAGCTGCGTCGTCAGAACCACGATCACGGCGACGATCGAGATGCTCAGCAGCAGCTCGATATCGTTGTTCGAGGCTGCCTGCACCAGGGTCCAGCCAAAGCCGTTATAGTTAAACAGGGTCTCCACAATCACCACGCCGGTGAGCAGCCAGGGGATTTGCAGCATGATCACCGTGAAAGGCGCGATCAGCGCGTTCCTGAGCGCGTGTTTCAACACGATATTGCGGAAACTGACGCCCTTCAGCCGGGCGGTGCGGATATATTGTGCAGTCATCACCTCGGCCATCGAGGCCCGCGTCATCCGCGCGATATAGCCCATGCCAAAAAGCGCGATGGTCATCACCGGCAGGGCAAAATTCCAGAATGTGATATCCTCCATCGCAGATCGGGCCGAGCCGAGAAACAGCGTGCGCCCTTCGATCCAGCCATTTTCCGCCAGCCAGGGCGACAGCCCGGCCGTCGATGAGGCCAGAAGGACAATGAAGATCACGCCCGATACATATTCCGGTGTCGCGGTCGAGACGATCGAAATTGTCGATAGCGTTCGGTCGGTGCGGCTGCCTTCTTTCATGCCGGCAAGAACGCCGATGATCAAAGCCCCGGGCACCATCACGGAAAATGCGATCAGCATCAGCCAGCCGGTCAATACCAGCCGCCCGCCGACGATATTGGCCACCTCGTCGTCTGACACGGTGGAAAACCCGAGATCGCCCTGCAACAGCCCGCAGAGAATGGGCGCATCTTCAAGCGTCATGCCGAAATCGATGCAACGCCCGGTTTGGGTGCCGTCATCGGCCACACGGGTCCAGCCCGGAACAACCCCAAGCCATTCACCGTAGCGCACCAATAATGGCCGGGCATAACCCCGGTTCTCGAGCCACTGAACCACATCGGCATCCGACATCCGGTTGTTGCCCTGGGTCTTGGCCAGCTTTTCAAGGTTGGGCCCAAGGTTGGTAAGAAAGAATACGATGAATGTCAGACAAAGGGCGGTCAGGATCATCACGCCCAGGCGGCGCAGAATAAACAGTCCCATCGGAGGTCCCCGTTTGTTGTGTTGCCAGATAACGGAATCTCATTCGGTTTCTTGGTGAACCGTTCGCTGTCGGGTGGCGCGTGCCATCCACTGGCCAGACGAAAAAGGGCGGCACCGGTTTCAGTGCCGCCCCTTGCAATGTGCTAGGCTTCGACGCCCAGATAATGGACGTTGATCTCGAATTTGGGATGCATCTGGGCGTTGATCACATTCGGGCGCGCATGGCGATAGAGCGACCGCCAGAACGGCTGATTGGTTACGCCTTGTTCTTGCATGATGGTCTGAAGACGGACCATCAACTCACGCCGCTCATCGGCATCCTGAATGCCGTTGGCCTGATCCAGAAGAGTGTCAAACTCTTCATTCGCAAATCCGGACTCGTTCCATGGCACACCACTGCGATAGGCCAGGTTCAGGATCATCACGCCAAGCTCGCGGTGGTTCCAGTTCGTGGAGCTGAGCGGATAATTGGTCCAGTCGTTCCAGAAGGTCGAGCCGGGGATCACGGTGCGTTCGACGTTGAAACCCGCATCACGCAGCTGCGAGGCATAGGCATCGGTCGAATCGCGGCGATAGCCATCATCGATCGAGACCACTTCGAATACGTGGTCGGCATTGCCCGATTCCTGCAACAAGGCCAGGGCTGCCTCCTTGTCCACCGTCATCGGCGGCAGTTCGGCATATTCGGGGTGGATCGGCGCGACATGGTGATTTTCGGCGGTGGTGCCAAGACCGGCGATACCCAGATCCAGGATCACCTGATTGTCGACCGCCATCAGCAGCGCCTGACGCACCATCTGGTTGTCATAGGGCGGGTGCGCCTGATTGGGGCGGATCACGATGGTGGCGGCCGTGACCACTTCCGAGGGCTCGAACCCGATCGAAGTGAAGAGATCGACGAAATCCCCCACGGTCTCGTAGGTCATGTCTATTTCACCGGATTCCGCGCCGGCAATCCAGGCGGCAGGGTCGGTGCCGAGATCGACAAACTCGATCCGGTCCAGATAGGCTTCGCCCCAATATTCATGGTCGGTATTGCGTTCCAGAACGGCAGAAACACCAACCTCGTGGCGGGCCAGACGGTAGGCACCGGTGCCGACGCCATGGTCCAGCGGATCGGTCCCGATGAGGGAGCGGTGCTGAATGGCGGCAGGGTAATCGGCGAGGCCGGGGATGATGGTGATATCGGGGCGCGGCAGGTTCAGTTGCACGGTGCTGCTGTCGACAACCACAATCGCGCCTTCGAGGGCCTGGTTCGTCTCGGGATCGACCAGCACACCCATCCGGGTGGCCATCGAGTTGCCTTCGACATTGCCATCACACCATCCGATGATATTTGCAGCCACATCCTCGGCGGTCAGATCGTCGCCATTGTTCCATTTCACGCCCTGGCGGACATTCAAGGTATACTGGGTGGCGTTCTCATTGGCCGACCAGCTTTCCAGCAGGATACCCGAGAAAGAGCCGTCATTGTTATATTCGACCAGATATTCAATTATCCCGCGGCTGAGATTGGCCATTTGCGACCAGTCATAGGTGCGCGGGTCCTTGCCGACGCGCACTTCCATCTGAATCTTGAGCGAGCCGCCCATCGGCGGCGTCTGGCGATGCGCCATGGCGTTGGCCGGGTTGATCCCGATCATCGAATAGGCAGCGACGGTGCCGACGCCCAGTGCGGTCGCGCGCACCAGAAATTCGCGGCGGTCGAGTTGACCGGCCTTGTATTCCCTGGCGTACATTTCTGCTGCGGGATGGGTCTGCAAGTGGGGTTTTGTGGATTGGATCATTCTTGTCTCCCTGTGACACGATCTTGTTGGGTCTTCCAGCGGCGGTTGTTTTCCGATCCAGGTCGGGTGCCGTCCGTCTTACCACTCATTACGGATCAATCACGGCCATCGGTCAATGGTGTCAGGGCGGGGATTTATGTCTGTTTGCGACAAGCGAAGCGTCTGAATGCGACATGTCGGAAATTGGCGGCCGAAACCTGCAGTCGGATTCCGCTTATGTCAGCCTGGCTTGAACAGCTGTTGGGCCGGGTAGAGCCTGCGAAATTCTGACGGTGTGCGCCCGGTCAGGTTGGAGAAAGACCGGGTGAAATAGGCGGCAGAAGAAAAGCCCAGATCCTCTGCGATTGTGCGCGCGGGCAGGTCGGTATCGACCAGAAGCGTGCAGGCCTCATGCATCAGGCGCTCGTGTAGAATGGCCAGCGCCGGGCGCCCGGCGGCGTCGCGGCAGATGCGCGACAGATGCGTTGGCGTCACCCCAAGCGCTTCGGCATATTCGGCCACACCCCTGCCGCTGCGAAATGTCTGTTCCAGCAATTCAGCGTATCTTTCTGCCAGGATATGCGTCCGGTCGCGCAGGATCGAGCCATCCTGCTTGTCCAACTGCCGTGCGATCCAGACCGAGATCAGCAGGCCCCAGGCCCTGAGCGCCTGATCGCGGGCCGGACCAAACCCGGCCAGCTCGCGTTCGATCATGTCAAAATAGCCCGACAGCGTCGATTGCGCCTCGACAGTGCCGACGCGCAGGTGAACCGGCTGCGCCGGCAGTTCGAGCGTCGGATCGACCGGCAGCCGCACCAGCACACCCTGCGCCTGCGCCGACAGATCCAGCGACATCATCACCCGCGCCGGGATGAAAACGGCCGTGTGCGGCCCGTATCCGCGCGTGATTGCACCAATGGTGAACCGCCCCTGACCGCGTGTGAACCAGAAAAGCTGCGCATGTGGTTTTGAATGCAGCGTGGCGTAGCGCCATTCGGCGCGCATGCGCAGTTGCGCAAGAGGAGTAACAGCATAAGAATCTTGCATGCGTTGGATGCTAGAGGTGGGAAATGTGAAAGGTAAGCCCGGAAATTCTTGGGATAGCCGATGTATTTATTGAATTATCCACAGTCGGCAGAAACTCGCCGCCAATTGCCCATCCGTGCGCGGAACCATGTCCGTTGCCGTTTTGCATATTGACGCGAGCCGATGATTGCCGCGTCACGTGCGGCCTCCAGGCTGATCTCGCCGCGCAAATGGGCGATCAGTTCGGGCCCGCCAATGGCTTTGCGCGCGCCCTTGGCCCTGTCCCACAAAGGCAAAACGGCGCGGGCTTCCTGCAAGGCACCCGTTCGCAGCATCGCGTCGAATCGGGTCTCGATCCGGGCATTGAGCCAGGCCGGATCGGCGTCCAGCACAAGCGGCTGACAGGCGGCAAGCGGCAGGGCGGGGGGTGGGGTATCGGCCTGCCAGTCAGACAGCGGCCTGCCGGTGGCGCGCAGCACCTCCCAGGCGCGCTGCACCCGCATCCGGTTGGCCCGGTCGATCCGGGCGCCGATCACCGGGTCTTCGCGGTCGAGATCGGCCAACATCACATCCAGCGGCAGGGCATCGGCCTGCGCGCGTATCGCGGGCGGCACCGGCGGGATATCGGCCAGCCCGTCGGTCAGGGCCGAAAAATTCAACCCGGTGCCGCCCAGAATGATCGGGCGCGGCCCAGTGGTCAGCAGGGGCACCACCTCGCGCAGCCATTGGCCGGTGGAGTAGTCACCAAGGAACGGAACATGGCCATAAAGCGCATGCGGCACCCGGGCCTGGTCTGCGTCTGACGGGCGCGCGGTCAGCACCCGCCAGCCATCATAGACCTGCAGCGCATCGGCATTTATGATCCGCCCGCCCTGGCGTTCGGCGATCTCAAGGGCCAATGCCGATTTGCCCGAGGCGGTCGGCCCGGCAATGAGAATCGGCAGCTCCGTTGATAATGTATCTATATCAATCAATATCTTGTGAGCCATTCCTAAAGTTTATCGCCGGTCAAGCGGTCGCTTCGTTTGGCCGTTGAACCCGGCCCCCGTTTAGGCCATGTTGGCCCGGGCCGCAAAACCGGCCCCGCGCATGCCATCACACAGGACACCCCACATGACCACAGAACCCGCTGCCCCGCCCGCCTATTCCCGTGTCATGCTGAAGATATCGGGCGAGGCGTTGATGGGCGATCAGGGCTATGGCCTGCACCCGCCAACTGTGGAACGGATTGCCGCCGAAGTGCAAACGGTCCATGAGATGGGGGTCGAGATCTGCATGGTGATCGGCGGCGGCAACATCTTTCGCGGCCTGCAGGGCAGCGCCCAGGGCATGGAGCGCACCACCGCCGATTACATGGGCATGCTGGCCACCGTGATGAATGCGCTGGCGATGCAGGGCGCGCTGGAAAAGCTGAACATCCACACCCGCGTGATCAGCGCCATCCCGATGGATCAGGTCTGCGAACCCTATATCCGCCGGCGCGCCGTGCGCCACCTTGAAAAGAAACGCGTGGTGATCTTTGCCGCCGGCACCGGCAACCCCTATTTCACCACCGATACCGCGGCCACGCTGCGCGCCAATGAAATGCGCTGTCAGGTGATTTTCAAGGGCACCAAGGTCGATGGCGTCTATGACAAGGACCCGGTCCTGCATGCCGATGCAAAACGCTATGATCAGATCACCTATGATGAGGTGCTGGCGCAGCATCTGGGGGTCATGGATGCCTCGGCGATTGCTCTGGCGCGCGAAAACGAAGTGCCGATCATCGTCTTTTCGCTGGATGAGCCGGGCGGGCTGCGGGGGATTCTGGCGGGCGAAGGCACCTATACAAAGGTGTGCTGATACCGATAAAAGACCCGTTAAACACACGATCTGACGGAGAGATGCAGCATGTCCGACGATATAGAGATTGATCTGGACGATCTGGTGCGCCGGATGGAGGGCGCGCTGGCGTCGCTCAGAACCGAGTTTGCGTCCCTGCGCACCGGCCGCGCCTCGGCCTCGATGCTGGAACCGGTGATGGTCGATGCCTATGGCAGCCTGACGCCGATCAATCAGGTCGGCACCGTGAACGTGCCCGAATCGCGCATGGTCACGATCAATGTCTGGGACAAGAGCCTGGTTGGAAAGGTTGAAAAGGCGATCCGCGAAAGTGGCCTGGGCATCAACCCGCAACTCAACGGCACCATCATCATGCTGCCGATCCCGGAACTGAACGAGGAACGGCGACGCGAATTGACCAAAGTGGCTGCCAATTACGCCGAAAACGCCCGCATTGCGATCCGCAATGTGCGCCGCGACGGGATGGACCAGATCAAGAAGGCAAAGGCCGAGGGCATGTCGGAAGATGATCAGAAGATCTGGGAGAGCGAGGTGCAGGATCTGACCGACATCCATATCGGTAAAGTTGATGCAAACCTGTCCACCAAACAAGAAGAGATCATGCAGGTTTGATCGCCTGCCTGATCGCCCCAATAGCGGAGCGCCCATGGCCCCCAAGGACCAAGCACCGACCCCTCCGCGGCATGTGGCGATTATCATGGATGGCAATGGCCGGTGGGCGCAATTGCGCAAACGCCCGCGTCTGGTGGGCCATCATGCCGGGGCCAAGCGGGTGCAGGAGATCGTTGAGGCCTGCCCGGATCTTGGCGTCAAATATCTGACGATGTTTGCCTTCTCGACCGAGAACTGGAAACGCACGCAATCCGAAGTGGCCGGTCTGATGCGGCTTTTCAAGCGGTTCATTTTGGCCAAGGCTGCGGAATTGCATTCAAAGAATGTGCGCGTGCGGTTTATCGGTGATCGCGTCCGGCTGGAGGCGCGATTGCAGGAAATGATGGATGATCTGGAACTGCTGACGGCCGAAAATGACGGCGTGCATCTGACCATTGCGCTGAATTACGGGGGCCGCGACGAGGTGGCGCGCGCGACGCAGCGGCTGGCCTATGACGTGGCGGCGGGCAAGCTTGAACCGCGTGACATTGATGATGAAACTCTGCCGAAATACCTTGATACCTATTTTCTGCCCGACCCCGATCTGGTCATTCGCACCAGCGGAGAGGCGCGCATTTCCAACTTTCTGCTATGGCAGTCAGCCTATGCCGAATATGAGTTCATCGACACGCTCTGGCCGGATTTCAACCAGGCTGAATTTGCCACGGTCGTGGCGCGGTTTGGCCGCCGTGACCGGCGGTTCGGCGCAGTAGAGTCATGAGCGTTGCGGGAAAATGGGGCGATCTGGCACCGCGGCTGATCTCGGGCGTGGTCATGGCGGGGGTCGGGTTCGGCCTGCTCTATATTGGCGGCTTGCCCTTGGCGGCGGGTCTGATTGCGCTTGGTGCCATCGGCATGTGGGAATTGCACCGGATGCTTGGCGGCACCGTCGCCAGGCGCGCCGGGGCGATTGCCGCGCTGGCGGTATTTGCGGTTCTGGCGGCGCAGATTTTCGCGCTGGCTTCGGGCTATGGGTTTTTGGACAATCTGGCTCTTACGCCCTGGATCATTCCGTTTCTGGGCGTCGCGCTTTGGGCCGGTGTGCAGAGCATCGACCTGCGCCACCGGTGGGTCTATTGCACCTATGGGGCCCTGTTTCTGTTCGCGGTCATCGGCATGTTCTACCTGCGCGTCGTGCATGGGTTTATCTTTGTGTTGTTTGTTGTCGGCGTTGTCGTGGCCTCTGATATTGCCGGCTATTTCGCGGGCCGGATTCTGGGCGGCCCGAAATTCTGGCCGCGCGTCAGCCCCAAGAAAACATGGTCGGGCACGGTGGCGGGCTGGATCGCGGCCAGCGCTGTGGCGGTGGTGTTGTTGGGGTTCGAGCCGCTGTTCGTGTTTGTGGTGGCACCCGTTCTGGCGCTGGCGGCGCAATTGGGCGATATCGCGCAAAGCGCCGTCAAGCGACGGGTCGGTGTCAAGGATTCCTCGAATCTCATTCCGGGCCATGGCGGTGTGCTGGACCGGTTTGATGCCATGGCCGGGGCAGGGGCGGCGGCAACGCTGGCGATGGCCGGTTTCGGGCTCTGGCAATGACCCGCAGGATCAGCATTTTCGGGGCCACGGGATCGATCGGGCAGAACACGCTGGATCTGATCCGGCGGGATCGGGACCGGATCGAGGTGGTGGCGCTGACCGGCGGGCGAAACGTGGCGCGGCTGGCCGCCGATGCGCGTGAATTCGGGGCCGAGATCGCCGTCACCTGCTACCCGGGCTGCCTGCCCGATCTGCGCGCCGCACTGGCGGGCACGGACGTCGCGGTTGCCGCCGGGACACAGGCCATTGCCGAGGCCGCCGAGCGCCCCGCCGATTGGATCATGTCGGCCATCGTCGGCGCGGCCGGGCTGGCACCGGGGTTTCGGGCGCTGCAACATGGCACCACGCTGGCGCTGGCCAACAAGGAAAGCCTGGTCACGGCGGGCCCGTTGCTGATGGCAGAGGCCGCCCGCCACGGGGCCCGCATCCTGCCGGTCGACAGCGAACATTCAGCGGTGTTTCAGGCATTGGTGGGCGAAGATATTGCGGCTGTCGAAAAGGTCATCATCACCGCCTCGGGCGGGGCCTTGCGTGACTGGTCGGCGGATCGGCTGCAATATGCCACGCCGGGCGATGCCTCAACGCATCCGAATTGGGATATGGGCCAAAGGATCACGATCGACAGCGCGTCTATGTTCAACAAGGCCCTTGAACTTATTGAAACGCATGAATTTTTCGGGATTGCACCGGCAAGTATCGAAACCGTTATTCACCCGCAAAGCATCATTCATGCGCTGGTGGGATTTACCGATGGGGCCATGATGGCCCATCTTGGTGCGCCGGATATGCGCCATGCCATCGGCTATGCGCTGAATTGGCCCGAGCGCAGCCATTTGCCGGTGGCGCGCATCGACCTGAGCCAGATTGGCCGGCTCGATTTCCGGGCCGCTGACATCGCCCGCTATCCGGCCCTGTCCCTGGCGCGCGATGTGATGGATATCGGCGGCCATGCCGGGGCCGTCTTCAATGCCGCCAAGGAGGTCGCGCTGGATCATTTCATCGCCGGAAATATCGGTTTCATGGACATGGCCCCGGTGGTTGCGGACACAATGAACGCGATGTCGCGCGAGTTTCGCCTTGCCGATGCCATCAACACCCTTGAGACCGTGACCGAAACAGACCATCTGGCAAGGATAAGAGCAGCCGAGCAGGCCAGCCTGAGACAGGAGAAACACGCGTGACCGAACTTATTCCGCAATTCGGCAATTTTGCCTTTACCATCATCGCCTTTGTGGTGGCGTTGTCGATCATCGTGGCGATCCATGAATATGGCCATTACATCGTCGGGCGCTGGACCGGCATCCATGCCGAGGTGTTTTCGCTCGGCTTTGGCCCGGTGCTGGCCTCGCGGGTGGACCGGCATGGCACGAAATGGCAATTGGCGGCGCTGCCCTTTGGCGGCTATGTCAAGTTTCTGGGTGATGCTGATGCGGCCTCGGGCAAGGATGGCGCGGCGATAGATGCATTGGATGCGCAGGAACGGCGCCGGTCAATGCATGGCGCACCGCTTTGGGCGCGGGCCGCGACGGTTGCCGCAGGGCCCATCTTCAACTTCATCCTTTCGATTGTGATCTTTGCGACCATTCTTTTGATTTCCGGCCAGGCATCCGATGCCCCGCGCGTCGGCGATATTCGTGCCATGCCCGCCGATATTCTGGTGCTCGAGATTGGCGATGAGATCACCGCCATCGAAGGCGCGCCGGTCGAAACCCTGTCTGATGTGTTCGAACTTGGCCGCACATTGCCGCCCGCCGCGACGCTGCGCTATGACATCCTGCGCGACGGTGAGGCGTTGACGGTTGATGCGTCCTTTCCGCTGATCCCGGTGATCGGCAGCGTCACGCCGCGATCGGCCGCGATGGATGCCGGCCTGGCCGAGGGCGATGTGATCCGCCGCATCGACGGCGTGCCGGTCTATGCCTTCAATCAGCTGCGCGATGCGGTTGAAGCCAGCGAAGGGGCGGAACTGGCGCTTGACGTCTGGCGCGATGGCGAAATGATCGAGATCGCGCTGGCCCCGCGGCGGATGGATCTGCCATCCCCCGAGGGTGGCTTTGAAACCCGTTGGCTGATTGGCGTCACCGGCGGCCTTTTCTTCAGCCCCGAGATTGAACGTATCGGTCTGGGCCAGGCGGTGACTGCCGGGGCCTCGACCGTTGTTCTTGTCGTGCAAACATCGCTATCGGGCCTGTGGCACATGATTACCGGCGCAATCTCAAGCTGTAACCTGCAAGGGCCGATCGGCATCGCCGAAACCTCGGGCGCGGCCGCAAGCCAGGGCCTGGATACGTTTTTCTGGTTTGTGGCGGTGCTGTCCACGGCGGTCGGACTGCTGAACCTGTTTCCGATTCCGGTGCTCGATGGCGGCCATCTGCTGTTTCATGCCTACGAGGCCGTGGCAGGGCGTCCGCCATCAGACAAGGCGCTGCGCATCTTCATGACCGTGGGGCTGACATTGATCCTTGGCTTGATGCTGTTTGCACTCACCAATGACCTGTTCTGCCCATAAAGCATGTCCCGGAAAATTTGCGACAGGGTGCATCGCTTGGACCGCGTTGAAATCCCTGATTTCAGGCAGCGTCAAGGGATGCATGTTTTCCGAGACATGCCATAGCCAAGGGGTGAAGATTTCGTGAATCGGCCATGTCAGTGCCCAAATCCTGCCCCATTCGAGGGGCAGATATGGGCCTGTGCAGAACGTTCCTCTGCCCGAAGATGAGGCCAGACCGATGAAAATCATCAATCAAAACTACCGTTCGTTCAGCATGCTTGTCGAGGTCAACCTGGACCGTTTTCTGGTGCCCCTGACCATCATCGGCGCGCTCACCGTTGCCGGATGGCTTGTGAGTCTCTGATTTCGCCGAAAAATTCCGCTGCGGCGCTGATCGCAGCCCGATATCTGCAAACATGTATATCTTGTGCCACTGTGGATAAATACCTCCACCCCTGTGGTATTTGGCGTTTTGACAAGCCTTTCCGCGCGCGGTAGAGCATCTTGCAAGAGCTTTAATACGGCGGGGCGGATTCGATGGGTTTTGGTGCAGGTATTTTCAGGCGTGGGGGGCAGCTGGCAGCCGCCTTCATGTTGCTCGTTACGGTGCTGTTCGCGCTGTCGGGCAACGCCGAGGCGCAGACCTATCGGTTTTCCAGCTTTGACGTGCAGGGAACGCAGCGGGTTGACGCCGCCACGGTGCTGACATTCGCGGCCATCCCGCGCAATGAAACGGTGACGGCGGGTCAGCTCAACGATGCCCGGCAACGCTTGCAGAACTCCACCCTGTTCGAAATGGTCGAACTGGTGCCGCGCGGGTCTGTGCTGGTGATCATCGTGCAGGAATATCCCACCATCAACCGCATCAATATCGAAGGCAACCGGCGCCTCGATGATGAGGATCTGTTGCCCTTGCTGTCGTCGCAGCCGCGCCGCGTCTATTCGCCCTCCCAGGCCGAGGCCGACGCGGCCGAAATCATCGAAGCCTATCAGCTTCAGGGCCGTCTGGCCGCCACCGTGGTGCCGCTGATCATCCGGCGCAGCGACAACCGGGTCGATCTGGTCTTTGAAGTAACCGAAGGCCGCGTCGTCGAAACCGAGCGGATCGCCTTTGTCGGCAACCGCGCCTTTTCCGACCGCCGCCTGCGCCGGGCACTGGAAAGCACGCAAGCGGGCATTTTCCGCACCCTGATCCGGTCTGATACATTCATTGCCGACCGGGTTGCGTTTGACCAGCAATTGCTGACCGATTTCTACCGCGAACGCGGCTATATCGACTTTGTCGTGCAAAGCGTAACCTCTGAACTGTCGCGCGAACGCAACGCCTATTTCGTCACCTTCAATATCCGCGAGGGGCAACGCTTTTCGATCGGCGAGATCACCACCGTCACCGATGTGCCGGGTATTGACGCCGATGAATATCAGGCCGTCATCCGGCTGCGCTCCGGCGTGACCTATTCGCCGCGTCTGGTCGACAATACGATCACGCGTCTGGAAAACCTGGCCACCCAACAAGGCCTGCGCTTCATCCGGGTCGAGCCGCGCCTGACCCGCAATGACGAGACCCTGACCCTGGATATCGAATTCGCCATCACCCGGGGCGACCGGGTTTTCGTGGAACGGATCGACATCGAGGGCAATGCCACCACGTTGGATCGTGTGATCCG
This sequence comes from Alterinioella sp., assembly GCF_058343375.1. Classification (NCBI taxonomy): domain Bacteria; kingdom Pseudomonadati; phylum Pseudomonadota; class Alphaproteobacteria; order Rhodobacterales; family Paracoccaceae; genus Alterinioella; species Alterinioella sp. The sequence goes on along the minus strand of NZ_JBTUJH010000007.1, from coordinate 19,621 downwards.
CCGCCAGTTCCGCACCGCCGAAGGCGACCCGCTGGACCCGCGCGAGATCAGACAGGGGGCCGAACGCATCCGCGCCCTGGGCTTTTTTGCCGATGCCCAGGTGGCCGCGCGCCCCGGTTCCGGCGAAGGTCAGGTTATCATCGATGTGAATGTCGAGGAAACGCCGACCGGGTCGCTCGGTTTTGGCGCCAGTTTCTCCACTGATTCCGGCGTCGGGCTGAACGTGTCATTTTCGGAGCGCAACTTTCTGGGGCGCGGTCAGTCCTTGAGCTTTGGGTTTGATACGTCCGAGGCGACGCGCAGTTTCAATTTCGCCTTCTCGGAACCCGCCTTTCTGGGCCGTGACGTGGCCTTCGGGTTCAGCGCCAATTACACCACGACCGAGTCCGCTGATGCCACGTTTGATACGCTCAATTACGGTATCCGGCCCTCATTCGGCTTCCCGCTTTCGGCCAACAGCCGGTTTGGCCTGTTCTACAGCTACAGCCTGGACAGCATCCTGAACGTGCCCCTGACATCTTCGCCGATTCTGATTGCCGAAGAGGGCGAATTCGTCACCTCTTCCATCGGGTATGATTACGTCTATGACACGCGCGGTTCGGGGCTGAACCCGAATGCCGGCCTGCGGTTTCGGTTTGGTCAGGAATTTGCCGGGGTCGGCGGCGACCGCGAATATATCATCTCCACCGCATCGGCGACGGCCGAAACCGCGATCCTGCGCGAGGAAGTATCGATCAGGGCCACGCTGGAGGGCGGCGCGCTCAATATGTTGTCCGGCAACAGCCGGGTCACGGAACGGTTCCGGCTGAATTCCCGCCAGCTGCGCGGGTTTGAAACAAATGGCGTCGGCCCGCGCGACCTGACGGATACCTCTACGGATGACGATGCGCTTGGCGGCAATTACTATGTCGTGGCCCGGTTTGAAACGGCCTTCCCGATTGGGCTGCCGGAAGAATATGGCATCACTGGCGGCCTGTTTTACGATATCGGAACGGTTTGGGGGCTGGATAATACGGCCGGTCTTGGCGGTCCTGTCGATGACAGCATGAATTTGCGCCAATCCATCGGGTTCTCGATTTTCTGGGATACGCAAATTGGCCCGTTGCGGTTCAATTTCAGCCGTGTTCTGGATGCGGAAGCCTATGATCAGACCCGCAGCTTCGATTTCACCATCGAAGCCCGGTTCTGACCACTGGTTGCGGGGATGCGTCCGCTTGCCTGTGCCCTGGTGGGGGTAAGCCTGCTGGCAGCATCCCCCGCTCCGGCGCAGCCGCTTTCCTTTGGCCAGATCGAAGGGCCGGCTGTTGTGATGCTCAATCAGGAGCGGCTGTTTTCCGAATCGCTTTTTGGCCAGCGGGTCCAGGCCGAGATCGAAGCCGCGACAAGCGCCTTGGCGCGTGAAAATCGCGAAATTGAGGCGGCGCTGCTGGAAGAAGAATTGCAGCTGACGGCGCGGCGCGCCGAGATGAGTGCCGAAGAATTTCGCCCGCTTGGGGATGAATTTGACACCCGCGTCGAAGCCATCCGCTCTGAGCAGGCTGAACGTCTGCGCCGCCTGACCCTGCAGGCCGATGCCGCGCGGCGGTTCTTTATTCAGGCGACGACACCGATACTTGTTGCGCTGCTGCAGGAACGCGGCGCGGCGGCGGTGCTGGATTCGCGCGCGGTGATCTATTCCGTTGAAGGCATCGACATCACCGACCTGGCGCTGGAACGCATCGACGCCGAAATGGGCGATGGCGGTGAAGGCCCGATCCTTGACCAGCTCGGCACCGGCACGCCCTGACCTGCTTGTCGGGTCGGGCCTGAATTGCTACCACAGGGCTCTGCAATAAGAAGGACCAAATCCCCGATGACAGCCGCGACGCCCACAACCGCCGATATCGACCTGATCCAGCGCATCATCCCGCATCGCTACCCGTTCCTTCTGGTCGATAAGGTGCGCGAAATCGTGCCGTTTCAATCGGCGGTCGGCATCAAGAATGTCACCATGAACGAGCCGCATTTTCAGGGTCATTTTCCCGGCCTGCCAATCATGCCCGGCGTCACCATCATCGAGGCGATGGCGCAGGCATCGGCGGTCATGGTGGGGGTGTCTGCGGATCTGGCCGACAAGGAATTTCTGGTCTATTTCATGGCCATCGACAAATGCAAGTTTCGCCGCAAGGTGGTGCCCGGTGATGTGCTGGAACTGCATATCAGCGTAATCCGCGGCAAACCCGGTGGCAAGGTCTGGAAATTTCTCGGCCGCGCCGAGGTCGAGGGCGACCTGGCCTGCGAGGCCGAGTTCACCGCAATGATGGACCTGCCGACGGAGGGCTGAGGCGATGGCAATTGATGCCTCTGCGCATATTCATCCCTCGGCGGTGATCGAGGACGGGGCCGTCATCGGCCCGGGCTGCACAATCGGCCCGTTTTGCGTGGTCGGGCCCGAGGTGCGCCTGGCCCAGAGCGTCGAGCTGCGCAGCCATGTGGTGGTGAACGGCCAGACCGAAGTGGGCGCTGAAACGGTTATCTTCCCGTTCTCGGTTATCGGTGAGATTCCGCAGGATCTGAAATTCAGGGGCGAGAAATCGCGGCTGGTGATCGGCGCGCGCAACCGCATCCGCGAAAGCGTGACGATGAATTGCGGCACCGAAGGCGGCGGCGGTATCACCCGGGTGGGCGATGACGGGCTGTTCATGGCGGGCTGCCATATTGCCCATGATACGCAGGTGGGCGACCGGGTGATTGTGGTCAATTCCGCCGCCATCGCGGGCCATTGCGTGCTGGAAGATGACGTCATCATCGGCGGTCTGTCGGGCGTCCATCAATTTGTGCGCATCGGCAAGGGGGCCATTATCGGCGCGGTCACGATGGTGACCAATGATGTCATTCCCTACGGGCTGGTGCAGGGCCCGCGCGGCCAGCTTGACGGGCTCAATCTGGTCGGGCTGAAACGGCGCGGCGTGGCGCGCTCCGACATTACCGCGCTGCGCGCCGCGTTTCAGATGCTGGCCCAGGGCGAGGGCGCGTTTCTTGACCGGGCGCAGCGGCTGGCCGACGAAAACCCCGAAAGCGCCTATGTGCGCGACGTGGTGGCCTTTGTTCTTGGGGCCAGCGAGCGCTCCTTTCTGACACCGGGATAGGCAGATGGCGCGTGCAATCATCGCAGGGGCAGGGGTTTTGCCGGGGCTGTTGCTGGCGGCGGGACCGGCCCATATGGTGCGGCTGCACGGCGTTGTGTCCGAGCCGCAAGATGCCCCTGAGATCATGGCGCGGTTTGAACGGTTTGGTGCTCTGTTCAAGGATCTGCGGGCGGCCGGTATCACCCATCTCATCTTTGCCGGCGCGTTGTCGCGTCCGACCCTTGACCCGGCCCTGATGGATCCCGAAACCATGGCGCTGATGCCCCGGATCGCCGCTGCAATCGGGCAGGGCGATGATACGCTGCTGCGCGAAATAGCGGCGATTTTCGAGGAACAGGGGTTTTGCGTGCAGGGGGCCCGTGACCTGCGCCCCGATCTGGTCGCCGAACCCGGCCCGATCATCGGTGCGATCAGCGCCGCGCAGGAAGCCGATGCCGCCCGCGCCCGCGCGGTTCTGGCGGCACTCGGACCGCTGGATATCGGGCAGGGCGCGGTGGCGGCGGGCGGTCAGGTGATCGGGATCGAGACCCTGCAAGGCACCGATGCGATGTTGCGTTTCGTGGCAGTCACCGCACCGGATTCGGGCGGTGTGTTCGTCAAGCGTCCCAAACCGGGGCAGGATATTCGCATGGACATGCCGGTGATCGGTCCGGCCACCGTGATGAAAGCCGCCGAAGCGGGCCTCTCGGGCATCGAGATTGCCGCCGGGTCTGTCCTGATCCTGGATCGTGAGGCAACCTGTGATGCGGCCGAGGCGGCAGGTGTCGGCCTCTGGGCGGTCTGATGGCGCTGCGGTTTTTTCTGATTGCGGGCGAACCTTCGGGCGACCGTCTGGGGGCAGCCCTGATGGCCGGGCTGAAAACGCTGGCCGGTGAGGTGGAATTTCACGGTATTGGCGGGCCGCTGATGGCGGCAGAAGGACTGCAGAGCCTGTTTGCGATGGAGCGGCTGTCGGTCTTTGGTCTGGCCGAGGTGCTGCCGAAACTGCGCGAACTCTTTACCCTGAAGGACCGCGCCGCGCGCGCGGTGCTCGATCTGCGCCCCGACGCGCTGATCACCATCGACAGCCCCGATTTCTGCCTGCGGGTGGCCAAGCAGGTCAAGGCCGGCGCGCCCGATCTGCAGACCATCCACTATGTCGCGCCCTCGGTCTGGGCCTGGCGCCCGAAACGGGCCACAAAGATGGCCCGCCATATCGACCATGTGCTGGCGCTGTTGCCGTTCGAGCCTCCCCTTATGGAGGAAGCGGGCATGAGCTGCGATTTTGTCGGTCACCCGGTCGTGGCAGAACCCCTGGCCAGCGCGACGGAAGTCACCGATTTCCGCAACGCGCATGCCATTGCCCCCGATGCGCCGGTATTGCTGGTCCTGCCCGGATCGCGCCGGTCGGAAATCACCCGCCTGGCCCCGATATTCGGTCAGGCCATCGCGCCGTTGCTGGGCGCGCATCCCGATCTGCGGATCATTCTGCCGACCCTCGCCCATATCGCGCCGATGCTGCCCGAAATTCTGGCCGATTGGCCGCTGGCCCCGCTGGTGCTGGACCCGACCGGCCTGTCACGCGATGCCGCCGCCCGGCAAAAACGCGCTGCCTTCGCGGCGGCGGATCTGGCGCTGGCGGCTTCGGGCACGGTGTCGCTGGAACTGGCGGCCAGCGCAACGCCGATGGTCATTGCCTATGACATGAACAGAATCACCTGGGCCCTGATGCGCCGCGCGGCGCTGATTGATACCGCTACGCTGGTCAATCTGGTCTCCGATACCCGCGTGATCCCGGAATTTCTGGGGCCCGCCTGCCAGCCCGACGCCATTGGCGCGGCGCTGGTCGATCTGGCCTCGAACCCGGCCGCGCGCGCGGCGCAGGGCGCGGCCATGGCCACCACGATGACGCGGATCGGGCAGGGCGGTGAGGCTCCGGGCCTGCGCGCGGCACGCTCGGTTCTGGCCAGAGTCAGCGGATGAAATCCGCCGCCTCGGCCCCGCTGAGACGCATCAGATCACCCGGCGCGATGGAAAAGATGTGGCGCGGAGTGCCCGCCGCCGCAAAGACCTGGTCAAAATCGGACAGGCGCGGATCGGCCCAGGCCCGGATCGGGTTGAGATGGCCCAAAGGGGCCACGCCGCCAATGGCAAAGCCGGTCTGGGCCCGGATCAGCCCGGCATCGGCCTTGCCCAGGGCCTCACCCGCCAGGGCGCTGGCCTTGTCGGCACAGACCTGATTGCCGCCTGCCGTGATGAACAGCAGCGCGGTGCCGCTGGATTGGCCGCGAAAGATGATCGATTTGGCGATCTGATCCAGCGCACAGCCTGCCGCCGCAGCAGCCTCAGCCGCCGTGCGGGTGCCTTGTGCCATCTCCTGCACCTGCACCGCCAATCCGGCATCGGCCAGCGCGCGGGCCACCCGTTTCAGGCTCTTGCTCATTTCTATCTCCCTTGTCTGCGAGCCTTTTGTGCCGCCTGCGCCGGACCAAGGCAACCCGATCCCCGTTGACGCCCGCGGCCCCGCCCGCCATCAAAGCTGCATGAGTTTCACTGCCGCCCTGACCCGCCATCCCATTCCTTTCGATCCCGATCTGGGGGCCGATGCGTTGACCCATCTGCCCGGTCTGCCCCCCGAGATGCGCCCCTTGATCATTGGCACGGCCGGGTGCAGCCCCTATCTGGCGCAGCTTTTCGCGCGCGAAAGCGGCTGGCTGGAGGCCGCTCTCAGCGCCTCACCGGCGCAGGTGCGCGCTGAATTGTTGACCGAAACCGCAGCGCTGGATCTGGCCGATCTGGCATCGGGCCTGCGCCGCCTGAAACGCCGGGTGCATCTTTATGCGGCCCTTGCCGATCTGGGCGGGGTCTGGACGCTGGAAGAGGTCACCGGCCTGCTCACTGATTTTGCCGATGCCGCCGTTTCGGTCACCCTGCGCCGTCTGATCGCGGCCGAGGCCCGGCGCGGCAAGATCCCCGGCATCACCGAGGAAGACGCGCAGACCGGGGCCGGCATGGTGGCGCTGGCGATGGGCAAGATGGGCGCGCGCGAGCTGAATTATTCCTCCGATATCGACCTGATCTGCCTGTTTGACGAAACCCGGTTCGATGCCGGCGATGAGATGGAGGCGCGCGCCGGTTTCATCCGCGTCACCCGCCGCATGGCCGCCACGCTGAATGACATCACGGCCGAGGGCTATGTCTTTCGCACCGATCTGCGCCTGCGCCCCGATGCCAGCGTCACGCCGGTCTGCATCTCGATGGCGGCGGCAGAACGCTACTATGAGGCCGAAGGGCGCAATTGGGAACGCGCCGCCTATATCAAGGCGCGCGCGGCGGCGGGCGATATCGCGGCGGGCGAAAAATTCCTGAACGTCCTGACGCCCTTTGTCTGGCGCAAGCATCTCGATTTTGCGGCCATAGAAGACAGCCAGAACATGCGCCAGTTGATCCGCACGCATAAGGGGCTGCACGGGCCGATCACCCTGCAAGGCCATAACATGAAGCTTGGGGCGGGCGGCATCCGCGAGATCGAATTCTTTGCCCAGACCCGCCAGATCGTTTCCGGCGGGCGCGACCCCGATCTGCGGCTGCGCGCCACGGTTCCGGCGCTGGCGATGCTGGCGCAAAAGGGCTGGATCGAGGGCGCAGTGGCGGCGGCGCTGACCGATCATTACCGCGCCCACCGCGAGACCGAACACCGGCTGCAGATGATCCATGATACCCAGACCCATGACCTGCCATCGAATGCGGAAGGTTTCTTGCGGCTGGCAAATTTCTGTGGCCAAAGCGATGTGATGGCGTTCCGTGCCGATCTGAAAGACCGTTTGCGCAGGGTCGATGCGCTTTGCGAGCCGTTTTTCAAACCGCAAGCGGCCACGCCGGCCCCGGAACCGGAGCTGAGCCCCACCGCCGAGGAGATCATCGCCCGCTGGCCCGGCTATCCGGCGCTGCGATCGGCGCGCGGGCAGGCTATTTTCGCCCGGCTCAAGCCCGAACTTCTGGCGCGGTTTCTGGACACCCCGCGCCCCGATGAGGCACTGACCAATTTTGACGGCTTCCTGCATGGCCTGCCTGCCGGCGTGCAGCTGTTTTCCCTGTTCGAAGCCAATCCGACGCTGATTGACCTGATCGTCGATATCTGCGGCACGGCACCGGGCCTGTCGCGGCACCTGTCGCGCAATTCGGGCGTGCTGGATGCGGTTATCGGCGGCGGGTTCTTTGCCGACTGGCCCGGCGAGGCGGCGTTGCAGGCCGATCTGGAAGAGGGGCTGGCGGGGCTTGATTATGAGGATGTGCTGAACGCCACGCGGCGCTGGAAAAAGGAATGGCATTTCCGCATCGGCGTGCATCACCTGCGCGGCCTGATCACCTCCGAGGAGGCGGGGTCGCAATATTCGCAGCTGGCCGGTGCCATCGTGCGGGCGCTGTGGCCCCGGGTCTGCGCCGAGGTCGCGCGCCGACACGGGCCCGCGCCGGGGCGGGGCGGGGCGGTGGTGGCGATGGGCAGCCTGGGGGCCGGGCAGCTTTCGGCCGGTTCCGATCTCGATCTGATCGTGATCTATGACGCGGACGGGCAAGAGATCTCCGAGGGCCGCCGCCCGCTGGATGCGCGCGGTTGGTATGCCAAGGCCACCAAGACGCTGATCACCGCGCTATCGGCCCCGACCGGCGAGGGCACGCTTTACGAGGTCGATATGCGGCTCAGGCCGTCTGGCCGTCAGGGGCCGGTGGCGACCTCGGTGCAAAGCTACCGCAATTACCAGCTGACCGAGGCCTGGACCTGGGAACATCTGGCGCTGACGCGGGCCCGGCCTCTGGCCGGGGACGCGGGCCTGCTGGATGATATCGAGGCGATCCGGCTTGAGGTTCTGAACGCCCCACGCGCGCCTGCCCGCATTGTTGCGGATGCGCAGGATATGCGCGACCGGCTGGCCGCGGCAGGCCGGGCGGGCGACGGGCTGGATGCCAAGGAAGGTCCGGGCCGGATGAAGGATATCGAATTGCTTGCCGAAACCGCCGCATTGATCGCCGCGAGCCCGCTGCGCGATGTGGCGGGGCAGCTTGAGGCCGGCGTTGCGATCGGCTGGCTTGACCCCGATGATGCCCGCGCCCTGGCGCAGGCGCATCGCCATTACAGCCGTCTCAACCAGGCGACGCGGCTCTTGACCGACCGGCGCCTTGATCTCGATGAGGTCGGCCTGGGCGGGCGTCGTTTTCTGGCGCGTGAAACGGATGTCGCGGATGGCGCTGAACTTGCCGCAAAAACCGAAAGCATGCGGGCCGCGGCTGAGGCAATCATAGCGGATGCCATGACCGACCCGCCAAAGGATCCCGGATGACCGATATCAGCGACCCCAAGAACCTGATCCGCGAATCCTATCGGATCGAGGGCATCGACAAAAGCCAATGCCGGTCGATCTTTGTCGATTGGGCGCTCAGCCTGACAGATCCCGACCCGGCCCCGCATTTGCAGATCCTGCTGGCGCGCCATGCCGGCGACAACCCCGACCACCCGATGACCGCGGTGCTGCGCGAAGGGCTGGAACGCCCGCCCGCAAAGGGCCGACGCGGCGGGCGCGCGGCGCGGCTGCGCGAGACCTAGGATAAAATCCTTGCTGCCTGCGTGCCGCGTTCGCGGTAGGGTGTGGTGTCGTAATGGGCCCGGTAGCATTTGGAAAAATGCGAGGGCGAGGCAAAGCCGCAGGCCAGCGCCACATTGATCACGCTCATATCGGTCTGTAACAGCAGATTGCGCGCCTTTTGCAGCCGCAGCTCCATGTAATAGCGTTTCGGGCTGCGGTTCAGATAACGCCGGAACAGGCGCTCCAGCTGGCGCGTGGACATGCCCACTTCCTGCGCCAGAATCGAGGGGCTGATTGGCTCCTCGATATTTTGTTCCATCATCCGGATGACCTGGCTGAGCTTGGGATGGCGCACCCCGATCCGGGTCGGGATCGACAGGCGCTGCGTATCCTGATCGGTGCGGATCGAAGAATAGATCATCTGATCGGCGACCTGGCTGGCCAGTTCCTCGCCATGATCGGTGGCAATCAGCGTCAGCATCAGGTCGATCGACGCGGTGCCGCCGGCCGTTGTCATGCGGTTGCCATCAATCACGAATACCGATTTGGTCAGCTGAACATCTTCGAACTCTTCGGTAAAACTGTCCTGATTTTCCCAATGGATCGTGGCGCGTTTGCCATCCAGCAGCCCGGCCTTGGCCAGTGCAAAGCCTGCGGTGCAAAGCGCCCCCATGGTCACCCCGCGCCGGGCCTCGCGCCGTAGCCAGTTGATCAGCTTTTTCGTTGTGGCCGCCTGCACCTGGACCCCGCCGCACAGGATGATCGTGTCTTCGCGGCCAAGCTCTTCAAGATCCATTTCAAGCTTCATGACCGCGCCGGAACTGCTCTGCGCCTCAACGCCGCCCTCACCGGCAAAGGAAAGGTCATACAGCTTTGCACCGCCCAATCGGTTGGCAATGCGCAGGGCATCTATCGCGCCGGCGCAGCTCAGCATGGTGAAATGATCCATCAGCACAAAGACAAATCGCTTTGGGTGCCTGGGCACGCCGTTCAAAAGGGCGACCATTTTGCTGCCATACTCCCATTTTCGTCAGCAAGACGTTGTTGCATTACAGCGAAAACACCATTTCCCGCCCTGCGCAATCCCCCGGTGAATGGAATTTCGCATTGGACCCTGCCTGCGGGATGCGTATAACCACCCCGGACATGATATCAGGAGAGCCCAAGATGGCACAGGCGTGGACGAAATCGGGCTGGCGCGAAAAACCCCGGGTGCAGATGCCCGATTATCTGGATGCAGCGGCCCTGGCCCGCGTTGAGGCGCAGCTTGGGCTTTATCCGCCGCTGGTTTTTGCCGGCGAAGCGCGGCGTCTGACAAGCCAGCTGGCGGCGGTGTCGCGCGGCGAGGCGTTTTTGCTTCAGGGCGGCGATTGCGCCGAAAGCTTTGCCGATTTCTCGGCCGATGCGATCCGTGACACCTATAAGGTCATGCTGCAAATGGCGGTGGTGCTGACCTATGGCGCGAAAGTGCCGGTGGTGAAAGTCGGCCGCATGGCCGGGCAATTCGCCAAGCCGCGTTCGGCCCCGACCGAGGTCAGGGATGGTGTCGAATTGCCATCCTACCGTGGTGACATCATCAACGAGCTTGATTTCACCCCTGAGGCCCGCAGCCCGGACCCGGAAAAGATGCTGCAGGCCTATACCCAATCGGCGGCGACGCTGAACCTGATACGCGCCTTCAGCCAGGGTGGTTTCGCCGATATCCACCGGGTCCATGCCTGGACGCTCGGCTTTACCAAGGATGATGAGGCCGACCGCTATCGCGACATGGCCAACCGGATTTCGGACGCGCTGGATTTCATGTCGGCGGCCGGTTTGAACGCCGATACCGCACATACGCTTGCCTCGGTTGATTTCTATACCAGCCATGAGGCGCTGTTGCTGGAATATGAAGAGGCGCTGTGCCGGATCGATTCGACCTCCGGCCTGCCGGTTGCCGGCTCGGGCCATATGATCTGGATCGGCGACCGCACCCGTCAGCCTGATGGCGCGCATGTCGAATTTGCCCGTGGTGTGCAAAACCCGGTGGGCCTGAAATGCGGCCCGACCACGACCGCTGACGATCTGAAACTGCTGATGGCGCGGCTGAACCCGGAAAACGAGGCCGGGCGGCTGACCCTGATCGCGCGGTTCGGTGCCGGTTCGGTGGGCGACCACCTGCCGCGTCTGATTGAAACCGTGCGCAGCGAAGGGGCCAATGTGGTCTGGTCCTGTGATCCGATGCATGGCAACACGATCAAATCGGCCAGCGGCTACAAGACCCGGCCCTTTGACAGCGTGCTGCGCGAAGTGCAGGAATTCTTTGCCATCCATCGCGCCGAGGGCACCGTGCCCGGCGGCGTGCATTTTGAGATGACCGGGTCGGATGTGACCGAATGCATTGGTGGCGTGCGCGCGGTGACCGATGAGGATCTGTCGGATCGTTACCACACGGCCTGTGATCCGCGCCTCAACGCCTCGCAATCGCTGGAACTGGCGTTTCTCGTGGCCGAGGAACTGTCGGCGCGCGGCGTGTCACCGGCGCAGGCAACTGGTTAATACCGGGCCTGATGACGGCATGAAAAAGCCCCGGCTGCTGCAATGGCATCCGGGGCTTTTTTTTCCGGTGGCAGATCCACGGTTAATATCAGGGCCTCAATGCTTGCCACCATCCAACAGCGTCAACCGGGGCCTGGGCCTGCGCCCCGGCTCGTCATAGGGGCGCGGTGCCTCCGCAAAGCCGGTGGCGCGGGCCTCGATGGCATCGCCAATTGGCTTGCCCGGCTGGATCGGATGCAGGGAAGGGCGGCGAATGCGAAACCGGCGCGGCGGCAATCCGATCACCCCATCGGTGACCATGATGCCAAGCGCACGGCTGACGCGGCCTTCGCTGTCTTTCAGCGGCATCAAGGTCATGCGGCCATCCAGCGGCGCGCGGCCCTGGGCATCCGATACCAGTTCGATATCCAGCGAACAGGGCCCTTCAAATACCATTTCCACGTGTTCCATCAGACGCTTGCGGTCTGACAGCTCAAAGAATGACCGCAGCGGCATACCGCGCACATCCATGCCCATCAGCTCGGTCAGGTGCTGACCGGCCAGCCGAAACCGGACCGTGCCCGGGCGGATATGATCGAGGATGAAGGCGTAAGACAGCGCTTCGCTGATCTCGCGCGGATCGACATCGGCCCGGCGCGGCACATCCGCCCCCTGGCGCAGGCCCTCCCAATACCGAATAAGGTCACTCACAACTGGATTGATCATGGCATCCCGGCGCTGCCAAAGGGCAACGACATTGCTTGGTGTTACAGAAACCTGGCTCACGAGTGACGCGCTCCTACCAACATTAGGCCCCCAGAAACTCCCCGGCCTTGGCGTCACACGTTCCCTTGTGTTAACGCTACGCCCGAAATCCTTACCCAATTCTTAATAACACGTCTAAAAATGAACGAGCAGGGGGGAATATCTTAAGTGGTTAATTCGATGACGGGCTTTGCGGCCCTTGATATGGCCGGTGACGGCACCATCCGCGCCTGGGAATTGCGCAGCGTGAATGGCAAGGGGCTGGACCTCAGAATGCGCCTGCCGGAGCGGCTTGGCCGGATGGAAAAGACCCTGCGGGACCGGCTGAAGGCCCGTCTTTCGCGTGGCTCGGTCACGCTGAACCTGCGCCTGACCCGTGAGGCGGCAAGCGGCAGTCTCAGCGTCAGTGAACCGGCGCTTCTGGGCGCGCTGGCGGCGATTGCGCATGTCGAACGGGCCGCGATGGCGGAAGGGCTGCACATGACCAGCGCCCGGCCCACCGATATCCTGTCGATGCAGGGCGTTCTGACCAATGACGGGGCCGAGATCGCGATGCCGGGCGATGATCTGTTGCTGGCCGAATTTGACGCGCTGGTCGCGGCGTTCCTTGGCGCGCGCGCCGCTGAGGGCGCGGCGCTTGCTGATACGCTGAATGGGCAGATCGCCCAGATGCGCCCGCTGATTGCCCGCGCCGCTGCCATGGCGGCCGCACGCAGCGATGCCGCCGCCGACCGCCTGCGCGACAATGTCGCCAGACTGCTTGCCACATCCGAGCCGATGGACCCTGACCGCATCGCGCAGGAACTGGCCGTGCTGGCCGTCAAGACCGATGTCACCGAAGAGATTGACCGCTTGCGCGCCCATATAGACGCCGCCGAGGCGCTGATCGCCACCGATGGCCCGATCGGGCGGCGCTTTGATTTCCTGATGCAGGAGTTCAACCGCGAGGCCAATACGCTGTGTTCAAAATCGGGTGACGGCGCGCTGACCCAGGTCGGGCTTGACCTCAAACTGCTGATCGATCAGATGCGCGAGCAAGTGCAGAACCTGGAGTGATGATGTCCCTGAACCAACCGCGCCGCGGTCTTCTGATCATCCTGTCCTCGCCCTCGGGGGCCGGAAAATCGACATTGGCCAAGCGGTTGATGGCCTGGGATCCTTCGCTCAGCTTTTCGGTATCCGCCACCACCCGGGCCCCGCGCCCCGGCGAGGTCGATGGCAAGGATTACCATTTCCTCGACAAGAGCGCCTTTCAGGCCCGTGTCGCCGATGGCGCGATGCTGGAACATGCGCATGTCTTCGGCCATTTCTACGGCTCGCCGCTGGCCCCGGTGCGCGCGGCCATTGATGCCGGGCGCGATGTGCTTTTTGACATCGATTGGCAGGGCGCACAGCAGATCCGAAATTCGGTTCTGGGGCGCCATACGCTGTCGATCTTTCTGTTGCCGCCCTCGATCACCGAATTGCGCCGCCGGCTTGAGGCGCGCGGCCAGGATGATTCTGAGACCATCGCCAAACGGATGCAGAAATCCTGGGATGAGATCAGCCATTGGGACGGTTATGATTACGTGCTGGTCAATGACGATCTGGACAGCACCGAAGCGCAGCTCAAGACCATCGTGCAGGCCGAACGTCTGCGCCGCGAACAGCAGCCCGGGCTGGCCGATCATGTCCGCCTGTTGCATCAGGAATTTATCGAGGGGCAGGAATGATATATTCATTTGAAGGGGTCGCACCCGTTCTGGACGATGACGCTTGGGTTGCGCCGGATGCCAATCTGATCGGAAAGATTGTGCTGGAGGCCGGGGCCTCGGTCTGGTTCGGGGCCACATTACGTGGCGACAATGAAGAAATCCGGGTCGGTTCCGGCAGCAATATCCAGGAAAACTGCGTGCTGCATACCGATATGGGGTTTCCGCTGGAAATTGGCGCCAACTGCACCATCGGCCATATGGCGATGCTGCATGGATGTGTCATCGGTGAGGGCAGCCTGATCGGCATGGGGGCCACGGTTCTGAACGGTGCAAAGATCGGGCGGGGCTGTCTGATCGGGGCGGGTGCGCTGATTACCGAGGGCAAGGAAATCCCCGATCATTCGCTGGTGATGGGCGCGCCGGGCAAGGTTATGCGCCGCCTGGACGCCGCCGCGCGGCAGGGTATTCTGGCCTCCGCCAGCAGCTATCAGGGCAAGATGCGCCAGTTTCGCGCCGGGCTTGCCCCGGTCTAACCCGTCACCTCCATTTCCAGGCTCCGCGCGTCGGCATCAACCGTGACCGTCAGGCCGCCGCCACGGGCCGCAATCTCTTGTGTCAGAAGGGCAAATTGCACCCGGTCCGGGGGCGGGGCCGCTGTCAGACCCGGTGCCATCAGCGCCAGCCAATTGGAATCCTCAACCGACAGTTTGCGCCCGGTTGCGGTCAGTTGCCATCCGCTGGCCCCGCGCGAAATGCAAATTGTGCCGCCAAGCGGAAAGGCGGTTTCGGCACTGTTCAGGATCAGAAAGCCAAGCTTGACCTCGGCGCGCGGCAGATCCTCGGTAACCTGCCATTTGACCTCCAGCCGACCGGTCCCATACAGCCCCGCCAGCACCTCACGGGTTTCGCGGGCCGAGATCGTCTCACCGGGGCGGGCGGCCCCAAAGGCGATGCGGAAAAACCGGATCCGCGCCAGCGCATCCTTGACCGCGTCGCCGATCAGCTCGATCTCGGGGGTGGGGGCGGCGCCGGACAGGGCCAGCAGCTCCAACCCGTTGGAAATTGCGCTGATCGGGTTTACAAGGTCATGGCACAGTCGCGAGCCGACAAGCTGTGCCAGGTCACTGGGCGGAAAATCCTGCCGGTCATCCATGAAATAGGTGCTCCACTATGTCAAAAGGTCTCAATGCGATGCTGGAACCGGGGATGCTGGTGCGCCACCCCGACCAGCCCGAATGGGGGCTTGGCCAGGTGCAATCCAACATTGACGGGCGCATCACGGTAAATTTCGAACATGCGGGCAAGGTGGTGATCAATGGTGCGCGTATCGGTCTGATCATCGAACCCTGACCCCTCCTTCGGGCTATCTCACATGTCAGCGAACGCTACTGCGAGGAAGGTTAACACAACCCTAACAGAGGGCCGCGCGGCGTTGCAAACCGGCGGGCAATCGCCTACCTCGTCATGGCGTGCCCGGATCAGCAAGCACAGGACCCGCAGATGTTCATCGACGATGCCCAACTGGAACTGCGCCTGGCGCGGGGCAAACCCGATCTGGCGCTGGTGCAGAACCTGCGATACGAGGTGTTCGTGGCCGAACTGGGCGGCGATGGCGATATGGTCGATCACGGTGCCCGGCTGGAGGCGGATCGGTTCGACCCGTTCTTTGACCATCTGATGCTGCTCGATCATGGCCGCGCGGGCAACCCATGCGTCGGCGTCTACCGGCTGATGCGCGAGGCCCAGGCCGATGAGGCCGGTCAATTCTACTGCGATGATGAATATGATCTGGACTGCCTGCGCGCCTCGGGGCGGCACCTGCTGGAACTTGGCCGCTCCTGCCTGCATCCTGATTATCGCGGCGGCACGGCGATGATGCATCTGTGGACCGGTCTGGCGGGCTATGTCGAGGCCCATGGCATCGAGCTGATGTTCGGCGTCGCATCATTCCACGGCACCGATATTGCCCCCCTGGCGGCTCCGCTGTCATTCCTGCATCACCGCCATCTGGCACCAGAGCCGATCCGCGTGCGGGCGCGTGCGAATGGCTATCAGCGCATGGATCTGATTGCAGAGCGGGATCTGGATCGGGCCGCCGCCAGCCGGGCCATTCCGGCGCTGATCAAGGCCTATCTCAGAATGGGCGGGTTCGTCGGTGACGGGGCGTTTATCGACCGGCCCTTCAATACCACCGATATCTGCCTGGTCATGGATGTCGCCAAGATTCCGCGGCACCAGCGTGCCCGCTACGGCCAAGGCCTTCGGGCATGAGCACCTGGGATGATGGCGACAGGCCCGAACCGGTGCCGATCACTGCCGCCGGATGGGCGCGGGTGCTGCTGCGCGGCTTGCCGGTTGCGGCGCTGCTGATGATCAGTTTCCCCGCGCTGCTGATACTGCGCCTGCCCGAGAGCCTGATTTTCGGGGCGCGCAGACCCATGACGCCATGGATCACGCAATTCGTATGTATAACAACGCTTTGGATCATTGGCCTAAAGCGAAACATGAACGGTTCAGCGCTGATTGGCGGCGGCGCGATCGTGGCCAATCACGCGGCCTGGCTGGATATTTTCGTGTTGAACGCCGCCGCGCGCGTGACCTTTGTGTCCAAATCCGAGGTGGCCGGCTGGCCCGGCATCGGCTGGCTGGCACGCGGCACCGGCACGATTTTCATCCGCCGCGCCCGGTCCGAGGCCGCGCGCCATCGGGCACTGTTGGAGGCGCGCATGAAGGCGGGTGATCTTCTGGTGTTTTTCCCGGAGGGCACCAGCACGGATGGACAGAGAATATTACCTTTGAAATCAACGCTTTTTGAAGTGTTCTTTGCAGATGACATGAAGCATGGAACAAAGGTGCAGCCGGTGTCCATCCGGTATCAGGCACCGGCCGGTGCCGATCCCCGGTTCTATGCCTGGTGGGGCGATATGGATTTCGGCCCAAGCCTGCTGAAAATTCTCGCAGCCCCCCGCCAGGGCGCGGTGCATGTAACCTGCCACCCGCCGCTTGATGTGGCCGGCTTCAGCGATCGCAAGGCTTTGGCGGCGGCCTGCGAAGCGGCCCTGCGGGCGGGTTTCAGCGCAACGGGGCGGTAAGCTCGGCCAGGGCCTGGGCGGCATCCTCGGCCCCCCAGATCTCCGGCCCGATGGCGAAGAAATCGGTGACCGGCGCAAGCGCGGCCACCAGATCAACATTCAGCGCGCCTTCGGCCACCACCGGCAGCTCGATCATCTCGGACCACCAGGCAAACAGATCAGACCCGGCCCGGGTGCCATCGCCAAGCGGGCTGTCTCCGACCGGCCCGAAGCTGATGTAATCGGCCCCGGCCTCGCCCGCGCTCATGCCGTCATGGGCGGAGGCCCCGCAAAAGGCCCCGATAATGGCATCCGGGCCCAGATCCTTGCGGGTTGCGCGCACCGAACGCGCCGCATCGCTCAGGTGAACGCCATCCAGACCAAGCCGTTCGACCAGCCCGATATGACGTTCAATGACCAGTGGCACATCGCGCTCATGCGCGATCAGGCGCAGCGCATCGGCGGCGCGCGCAACCTCATCGCCATCGCTTGAGGCATGGGCCAGCCGCAGGCAGGCGATCTCATGGCCATCCAGCACCGCCGCAAGGCGGGGGGTGAAACTTTCCAGATCAAATGCGGGCGGGGTCACCAGGTAGATCTGCGGCGCATCGCGGGTATCGTCATCAGCCATCGGGGCGGTCCTTTGCAAGCATTGCCCGCCTGATAGCGCCTGCGCCGTCGCGGAACAATGGCTTGCTTGCCTAAGTGCTGCGGCCCGATTACGAGGGCGGTCATGACCGATCCCACGCCTGACCCCGCCTTTGTCCTTATCCGTCCGCAGATGGGCGAAAATATCGGGGCCTCGGCCCGCGCGATGTATAATTTCGCGCTGACCCATCTGCGCGTTGTCGCGCCCCGCGACGGCTGGCCCAATGAACGCGCCGTGGCCCTGGCCAGCGGGGCCGGGCGGCTGCTGGATCAGGCCGGAATCATGGCCACGACCGAAGAAGCGATCCGCGATTGCACCTATATCTTTGCCACCACGGGCCGGGTGCGCGGCCTGACCAAACCCATCCTCACGCCCGAACGCGCCATGGCGCAGGCGCGCGCCATTCATGGCGCCGGTGGCAAGGTGGCGGTGCTGTTCGGTCCTGAAAATGCGGGGCTGGAGAATGAGGATGTGGCGCTGGCCAATGCCATCATCTCGGTGCCGGTGAACCCCGATTTCCCATCGCTCAATCTGGCCCAATGCGTGCTGCTTGTCGCCTATGAATGGCGCCGCGCATCGGTTGAGATTGCGCCAGAGGTGATGGAACTGGCCAAGACCGATTTTGCCAGCGGCCTGGAGATCGAGAAACTGGGTGATCATTTCGAGGAGCGGCTGGAGACGGCCGGGTTCTTTTTCCCCGAGACCAAGGCGGCAACGATGCGGGTGAACCTGCGCAACATGTGGGCCCGGCTGCCGCTGACACGCGCCGATGTGCAGATATTGCACGGTGTGTTGCGCCAGATGGTGCGCTGGAAGGAGCGCGGCTGATGGCGTGGCAGGGATTCCACCGCGCGGATGCGCGCGCTTGAACCCGCCGGGGCAGGGGGCTAGGTCTTGCAGCGAGATGTTTGAAGGGGGCAGCGCATGAGCCGCAAACGCAATATTTTCGAGGAAGTCGACAGCGCGGAAAAACCCGCGCCCATGCCCGGCGCACTGACCCGGGGGCAGGGGCGCGGGCGCGGCTTTGCGCGGGCCTGGCTGATGGTTCTGTTTGTGCTGGTCGTTGCCATGGTCGTGGTCGGCGGGCTGACCCGGCTGACCGATAGCGGCCTCTCGATCACCGAATGGGCCCCGATCAGCGGGGCCTTGCCGCCGCTATCGGCCGAGGATTGGCAGGACGAATTTTCCGCCTATCAGCAGACCCCGGAATTCCAGCTGCAAAACTCCGCGATGCAGCTTGAGGATTTCAAATATATCTTCTGGTGGGAATGGGGGCATCGTCAACTGGGCCGGGTGCTTGGTCTGATCTGGTTTGGCGGTTTTGTGTTCATGGCTGCCACGGGGCGGATGCCACGCGGCTGGTCGGGTCGGTTCGTGCTGGTTGGCGTGCTTGGCGGCAGCCAGGGCGCGCTTGGCTGGTGGATGGTGTCCTCAGGGTTGCAGGACGGCATGCTCGATGTCGCCTCCTACCGGTTGGCGATGCATCTGGGGCTGGCCTTTTTCATCCTCGGGCTGATCGCCTGGTATATCCTGCGCCTTGGCCGCGAGGAGGCCGAGCTGTTGGCGGCGCGGCGCAATACCGACAAGGGCCTCAAACGCTGGAGCACCGAATTGCTCCATCTTGGGTTCTTGCAGGTCATTGTGGGGGCTTTGGTGGCGGGCATTGATGCCGGGCGCAATTTCCCCGACTGGCCGTTGATGGCGGGCGGGTTCTTTCCGCCCGATATGTGGGTGCTGGAGCCATTCTGGCGCAATATTTTTGAAAATGACGGCACGGTGCAGTTTTTCCATCGCATCATCGGCTATGTGCTGGCCGCGGTTGCGGTGGCGGCGATCGTGATGGCGCGCCGCTCGGGCAAGATCGCGTCGCGCCGGGCATTGCGGCTGGCCGGGGCCATGGTGCTGGTGCAGGCGGTGTTGGGTATCGTGACGCTGATGAATTCCTCGCCGCTATCGCTGGCGATCATTCACCAATTGGGCGCGGTGGTGACCATCGTTTTGATCCTGCGGGCGCGGTTCCTGGCGATCTATCCGGTGATGCAGAGCGTGCGGCGGGGCCAGGCAAAATGACCGCGTATCGCGATCTGATGGGTTTTCAAAAGGAAACCGAGGCATTGGCGCAGGTGATGGGCCGGCTTGGCTGGGATCAGGAAACCATGATGCCGCGCGGGGCCGCCGATCAGCGCGCCGAGGAAATGGCCGCGATGGAGGCGGTGCTGCATGCGCGGCGCAGCGA
>NZ_JBTUJH010000006.1:0-12258 GCF_058343375.1 Alterinioella sp. | reverse complement strand
GCGGCGGCCGGGCTGATCAAGCAGTTTGCCTGGGTGTTTCCGGCCTTCAAGAAACCCAAAGGCGTTGAAAACCCGATGCAGCTTGATCTGGGTATTCTCAGCGAGGATGAACTGGAGGCGATCCTCGATTTTGCCTTCCAGCGTTATTTCGACGAGAGCGGGCTGTTTGGCACCGTTGAGGAGTGTCTTGACCGGGTCGAGCAGCTCAAGCGCATTGGCGTTGATGAAATTGCCTGCCTGATTGATTTCGGCATCGACCGCGATCTGGTGCTTGAAGGGTTGCGACCGCTGGCCGAGGTGCTGCGCCTGTCGAATATGGGCGATGATCTGGCCGAGGATGATTTTTCGATTGCGGCGCAGATCATCCGCCACAAGGTCACGCATCTGCAATGCACGCCCTCGATGGCGCGGATGCTGGTGGGCAATGACGAGGCGCGGATGGCGTTGCGCCGGGTCCGGCATCTGATGATCGGGGGCGAGGCGCTGCCCGGGTCGCTGGTGGCTGATCTGCGCGCCGCCACCGATGCCGATATCGAAAACATGTATGGGCCGACCGAGACCACGATCTGGTCCACTACTGGAGCCGCAACGATTGATGCCATCAGCGACATCGGCACGCCGATTGCCAACACGCAGGTCTATGTTCTCGATGATGCCATGCAGCCGGTGGCCACCGGCCAGGCGGGGGAACTCTTTATCGGCGGGGCCGGGGTTGCGCGGGGGTATTGGCGGCAGGATGATCTGACCGCCGAGAGGTTTCTGCCCGATCCGTTCCGCGACGGCGGGCGGCTGTATCGCACCGGTGATCTGGTGCGCTGGCGGGCCAGTGGCGGGCTGGAATTTCTGGGTCGGGCCGATACGCAGATAAAACTGCGCGGCTACCGGATCGAGCCCGGTGAGATCGAGGCCGCAATGGAGGCCGCGGAAGGGATCCGCCAGGCAGTTGTGATCGCGCGCGAGGATACGCCCGGAAACATCCAATTGGTCGGCTACTACATGGCCGGGGGGCAGGTCGATGAAACGGCCCTCAGGGGGGGGCTGGAGGCCCGGTTGCCGGCCCATATGGTGCCCGCGAAATTCATGGAACTGGACGCCTTTCCGTTGACGCCGAACCGGAAGATTGACCGCAAGGCGCTGCCCGCGCCGCAAGCCAGGCGCAGCGCGACCGTCACCTCGATTGCGCCGCAGGCCGGAACGGCAGGCAAGATTGCCACGATCTGGAGCCGCATTCTGGGGGTGCAGGGCATCACGCCGCAGGATCATTTCTTTGATCTCGGCGGGCATTCATTGCTGGCGGTTCAGGTCCATCGTGAGATTCGCACCGATCTGGAGGTCGCGGCGCTGTCCATCACCGACATCTTCCGCTTTCCGGTGCTGTCGGCGCTGGCAGCCGAGATTGACCGCCTGACGGGCGCGACAAAACCTGAGGCAGCAGCACCGGGACCGGCTGAAAATCTGCGCGCCATGACCCGCAGCGATGCGATGTCACGCCGCCGTGCCATGCGGGCCGCCCGTGGGGGGCAAGGGTGATGGATCTGCACAAAGATCTGATCCGGCTGTTCGGCACCCGTCATCGCATTGGTGTGGGGCGCGCGCGCGCCGATATGGCGCATGATCTGTGGCCCGAGGAACGCCGCGCCATGGCCCGCGCCATCCCGGCAAGGCGCGCCGAGTTTGGCGCCGGTCGCGCCGCCGCGCGCGCCGCGTTGCGCGGCATCGGGCTGGTGCCCTTCGCCATCCCGATGGCGGCTGATCGCGCGCCGGTCTGGCCGCGCGGCGTGGTCGGGTCCATTACCCATCATGACGAAGAATGCCTGGCGATTGCGTCTCGAAATCAACGACTTGCCGGGTTGGGGCTGGATCTTGAGGCGCGCGCCGATCTGCCCGGTGATCTCTGGGATGAAGTGGTGACCGCGCCTGAGATGGCCTGGCTCACCTTGCAGGATAAAGCCGATCGCGGGCTGCTGGCGCGGATCATCTTTTCGGCCAAGGAAGCCACTTACAAGGCGCTGTATCCGGTTACCGGCAGGGTTGTGGGCTTTGACGCCATGACGATCCGCCCCGATCCCGATAGCGGCCGGTTCCGCGCCCGGCTGGCCACCGGGTTCGGTGCCTATGGCAGTGGCACGGTTCTGGACGGGTATATCTTGCAGGACAGCGACTATGTGCTGACGGCGCTGGCCTTGCCCCTGCCGGGAGATTATGGCCAGATTGCGGCGGTGATCCCGGATATGGAAATGGAATGTTTCCGGGCGCAGCCTGTCTAAAGCTTGGAATTTTGCCATAAAATCATCTAAATTGAGGCTATGGTCGGGCAGCCCCGGGGGCAGTTGGCCAGGCCGAGATCGTAATCCAAAGGGGATAGCCCCTTTTTCCGCGATGCCTTGATCGGTATCCCGGCACGGCTCGGGAAGGAGCAATCGGCATGGGTCCGATTACATCATTGCGGGACATTCCGCGCATTTTGCACCGGCAATGGCGTGTCGTGGCGCTGATCTTGTTGATCGGCCTGCCATTGGCGCTGAACTATGCGCTGAGCCAGCCGCGTGTCTATGAGGCCATCGCCGTTATCCAGATCGAGGCTGCACAGGTTGTGGAACGTCTGACCAATCAGTCGGGCGGTGCCACCGGCACCATAAACCCCGACAGTGAGCTGGACCTGATCGAACAGCAGCTGATGTCGCGCGACAGTGTCGTGACGGTGCTGGATCAGTTCGATCTGTGGAGCGATGATCACTCGATGACGGAACGGGTGGCGATGCTGCGCGAAGCGGTATCAATCGTCAAGCTGATCGACCCCGAACAGGCCTGGCGACCCGAGGTCCATCCTTCGGGTCTGGTGATCACGGTGCGGCTGGATGATCCTCAGATCGCCGCCGATGTCGCCAATGTCTTTCTTGAGCGGGTGCTTGCCGAAGCGGCTGAACGGACCTCGGGGCGGACAGCGCGAACATTGGAGTTTCTGGTGTCCGAGGAAACCCGGCTTGGCACTGAAATAGATGCGCTGGAATATGAATATTCGCAATTCCAGCAGGAAAATTCCGGGTCATTGCCCGCCGCCATCGCGACACAGCGCACGCAATTGGCCGGTCTGGTGGACAGCCGGATCGCAATTGAAACGCAGATCATCGAATTGGAAAACGCCACCGGGCGGCTTCTGGCCGAAGCGCAGGAACGCCAGTCGGATCTGTTGAACCAGCGGTTGAACCTTGTGCTTGCGGCCATCAGCGAACTGGAGACCGCGATTGCCGCCGCACCTGAAGTTCAGCGCCAGATCAATGCCTATGAGCGCGAGATCACGCAATTGCAGGGCGAGCTGGAAGTGATCACCGCCAGGCGGGCCGAGGCGGCCATGAACCAGTTGTTGGTCAGCCGCAATCAGGCCGAACGGTTCGAAGTGCTGGAAACCGCCATCGCGCCCGAATTCCCGGTATCGGCCAGCCGCCGCAAGATCGCGCTGGCGGGGGGCATTGTGGTGACCTTGCTGGCGCTGGCCACGGCGCTGGCCATCGAGATTCTGGATGGCCGCCTGCGCAGCCCGGCGCAACTGGAACGCGAACTGGGCGTTATTCCGGTGATTGCCATCCCCAACCTGCGCAGCCGACGCCAGGTGCAGCGCGGGCGTTTGATGTGGATCGGCGCGATCGTTGCCGTGATCGGCGTGATTGCAGGGCTGGCGCGCGGGCTTTGGCGGATGATCGCAGAGCAATCTCCGGCCAGGCTGACCCGGCTGGCCCGTGTTCTGCCGCACCGATAGGGCCAGATATTCCCGATAGCATTTTCGCAAGAAGCGCAATCACCTGACGCGGATTGAAATCACGGCCTCAGGCTCTCAATATCCGTAGGAATAGCCGCTGCTCTGGTCCAGCTCGGCCTTGTTCATGACTATTCCCAGAACCGGCAGGTCATCCCCCAACCGGTTCTGCACCTCTCGCACATCGCGGGCGCGGGTTTGACCGCCACCGACCACGATCAGCACACAATCCAGATGCGGGCGCAGCGCCAGCACGTCGTCCATGGCCAGCGCGGGCGGCAGATCGAACAGCACCAGATCGGCCTTCAGGTCATCTTGCATGGTTTGCAGGATGCGTTCGGTCTTCGGGTTGGCAAACAGTTCGGCCGCATAGTCATCGGCGCGCCCATTCACGCCCAAAGCCAGCCGGTCACTGATATTGAGCATATTGGGCGCGAAGGTGGACAGGTAATCCTCGGCCGCGATCTGGCCGCGCAGAAAATCGGCGGTGGCGGGCATGTCTTTCAGGCCAAGCGTGCGGGCGAGGCCGGGATGGCGCAGGTCCAGATCCATCAACACGGTGCGGAAATCATCCAGCCGCGACAGGCTGATCGCCAGGTTGATCGCGGTAAAGCTTTTGCCGCAGCCGGCGGTGGGCGAGGTGATGCCGACGCGCCGCCAGCCCTTTTCGGCCATGGCCTGCACCATGCGGGTGCGCAACACGTCAAACGCGGCATGGGCCGGGTCGTGGCGCCCGGCGGTGATCACCAGATTGCGTTCCAGCCGGGCCGGATCAACCGGGATCTGCGCCAGGCGGTGCCAAATATCGCGGGCGTCATTTGCAGTGGCGGCAGCGGTGGATACCGGTTCCGGCTCTGACTCGGGATTGGCAGAAACCGGCGCGGCCGTGACCTCGGCCAGAATTTCCGGTTCGGGATCGGCCGCGACGGGTGCCGGGGCATTGGCGATCGGGTCAATCAACGGCAGGGGCGGGGGCGGGTGGGCCGGAACACGGCCAGGGCGAACCGGTTCGGCGGATGGCAGCGGCACCTCCTCCTCCTCCTCCGCGTCGTCGGCAATCGGTTCGACACCTTCGGTCAGCGCGGCGCGCAGGCGTTTTTCCAGCACACGGCGCGCGCGCTCGCTGTCGCTGAGCGCGTCATCGTCGGGCCATGTCCTGTTTCTGCTCATCGTTTGTTCTTAGTCCATTCAGGGTATAGGCGGACCCTTTGGGCGGTTTTGCCTGAGAATATTGGCAGAAATAAGCCGATTGCCTAAAACCCAAAGAGGCGCGTCTGATCTATGGCCGCGCGCAAAAATGCCTCACGGTCTGCTGTCGGCTGCCAGCCAAGCAGCGCTTTCGGGCGGGCATTGTCGAACCGCGCCAGATGCGCCCGTGACCGCCAATCGGCCAGCGAAGGCCGCAGCGCATCGCGTTGGCCCAATACATATCGTTTCAGCGCGTATTTCACGCCATCGGCCGCCCAAAGCCCGGCCAGATGCCCGGTGCTGACGCGAATGCGCGCATTCAGCCTTGTATGGATGGCGTCGAAATAATCGCGCGCGCTCAGCATCGGATCACCAATCAGGTTGAAACTTTGCCCAATCGCCTGCGGGCTGTCCATCATCGCAATCAGGCCCTGCGACAGATCATCGACCAGCACGAAAGGCAGGATATTGCGGCCATTGCCCCACAGTTTCACCGCCCCCGGGCCATGCCAGCGCCCGATACCCCAATGCTGCAACGGCCCGTCGCCGCCGACCACGATGCCGGGGCGCGCGATGATCAGGGGCAGGTCGCGGGCCTGGTGCAGCGCCATCAGCCGCGCCTCGCATTCGGCCTTGGACCGGGCATAGATATTGCGATTTTCGATATCGCCAAACCCGGTTTGCTCAGTGATCACCGTGGCGCGGTCGGACATGTCATAAGAGGCAATAGTGCCGGTATAGATCAGGCGATCAACGCCGGCCTGCAGGGCCGCATCGGCAATGCGCAGGGCGGTTCCGACATCGTTCTCCAGCGCTGAACCCCAGGTTTTATCCATGGATTTGGCCAGGTTATAGACGGTGTGGATGCCCGTCATCGCGCCCGCAATGGCATCCGTATCCCTCAGCGAGACGGGCAGGGTCTCGACATGATCGGCAATATCGGCAAAGGGCCCGTGGCTGCCCCGGCTCAGCACCCGCACATCATGGCCCCGCGCCACCAGGGCGCGGGTCAGGTTGCGCCCGATATAACCGGTGCCACCGATCACCATGACGGTGGGGGCGGGCGTGCCGGTGATTGCGGCAGGGGCGGCGGTGGCGGGCAGATGCGCCAGCGTGTCCTCGATGCCTTGCATGATTGTCACCGCCGAGGCACCGGAAAACCGTGGGTCAATCGGGCGGCCTGCGGCCAGATCGGCGTAAACCGCGCCCGTCATGCCAAGAAAACTCTGCCCATAGGGGGATTTGCGGTTCAGCGAGGCAAGCTGCACGGCACCATTGCGCAGAGCTTCGCGCAGGGTTCCGCCTGCCTGGGACATGGATTTCAACAGCGGGTTCAGCACCAGATCGGCGGTATTGTCGCGGGTCGTGATCAGCGTATCGGCAGCGTAATCCAGCCGCGCCATGCCGGAAGAGCCGCGCAGGGTCACACTGCGATCATCGACGGTTTCGACCATGGAGAGGGTGAGGCTCACATCGACATCGCCCGCGCGCGCCAGAATGCGCCAGCTTTGCGGGCGGGTCTGGCCGCCGGGCAGGGTCACGGGCTGGCCCAGATCGACGGCACGGATATCGAGCGGGCCAAACAGATCCACCGCAAAGGAAAACGGATGCGGGCCAAGTTCCAGCAGTAGATTTTTTGTCTCGCGCAGCAGCCACAGCCCATAGGGCCCGGAGCGCAGCGGGGCCAGCGGCAGGGCCCAATTGATCTGGGCCGATGAGATGCGCCCAAGCGTGCCGGATTCTGCCAGCGCTTTCAGACGCAGATAGCCGGGCAGACCCAGAAAATTATGCCCGGCGATAAAGGATTTTCCCGCCGCGCCGGCCGCCGCTTCAATCGCGCGCGTTTCGGCCAGGCTGAGGCCCACCGGTTTTTCGACCAGCACATGCAGCCCGGCAGACAGGCAGTCCAGCGCGATGTCATGGTGCAGGTCCGGTGGCGTCAATATATGCACCGCGTCGCAGATATTTGCGCCGATCAGGTCAGTCACGGAGCCAAAGCCTTGTGCCCCATGCAGCCCGGCCAACGCGTTTGCAGCAGGAAAATTACGGTCACAGATGGCCGTGATCCGGACCCCATCGGTGGCCTTCAGCGCAGCGCCATGCCAGTCGGCGATATAGCCAGCGCCAATCAGGCCGACACGGATGGATTTGGATGAAGACACCGGCATAACCTTTTATTTATATTCAATTATTTTCATATCACTTCCACGCCGCTTGCGCAGGTGAAAAATGATCATGCCGATCAGGTTGGGAAATTTGGCAAGGCTGAGATACAGCCCCTGATGCGCCGCCATGGAGGCCCCCATTCCGCCGCGCATAAGCCCGATGACCGTGCGCAGATACGAGCCCAGATAGATTGCCAGCACGCCCAGAAACAGCCATGGCGTCACCATCAGCCCAATCACCGCCAGCACCGGCAAAACGGCGGCAAAGATCAGCACGCGCATCCGTTCGCGCGCCAGATGATGGGGGTGCAGCGCGCCCATCTGTGCAAATCCGTGGCCATTGCGGACCGAGCGCCGCCACCATTGCGAAAAGCGACCCATATCCGCGTCATGACGGGTCATGGCCCGGGGCAGGCGGATCAGGGTGAACCCCGCCTTGGCGACCCGCAGGCAGAACTCGTCATCCTCGGCCGCGATCACCGCCGGGTTGAACCCACCGGCCTTCCGGAAGGCCGTGCCGCGCACCAGCATATCGCCGCCACAGGTCGTGATCGGCCCCGCCGGGCGGTGCCATTCATGGTCGCACATGGCGTTGTAGATACTGGCCTCGGGGTGGATCTCGGCGCGCCAGCCGGTGACGATGCCAAGCCCGGGATCGGCCTGCATTGCGGCCTTCGCATTGCCGATCCAGCCCGAAACCATTTCGCAATCGCCGTCGATGAAATGGATGAAATCGGGCAGATCCTCGCCAAGCGCTTCGACCCCTGCATTGCGCGCGCGCGCGGCGGTGAAAGGGGTCGACATGTCCAGCTCCACCACCTCGACGCCCAAGCCTTGCGCAACGGTGACGCTTGCGTCGGCAGATCCGCTATCGACATAGATGATGCGCTCGGCCTGACCCAACAGGCTGGTCAGGCAGCGCTGCAACCGGGCCCCTTCGTTGCGGCCAATGGCGATGATGGCAACGGTGCTCATGGGCGGGCCTGCGGGTGTGTTCGGGGTCGTATTTCGGCGGGCAGGGCAAGGCCTGCGTGAAACAGCGTTGCAAGCCGGGCAGCCTCGGCCCGGATGTCAAATTCAGCCTGCACCCTGGCGCGGCCGGCTTGTCCCATCGCGGCGCGGTCGGTGCCGGTCATCACGGATATAATGGCATCATGCAGCAACCCGGCATCGCCGGGCGGGATCAGATGGCCGGAGACGCCATGCTCGACCAGTTCCGCCGTTCCGCCGACGCGGGTGGCAATGACGGGTAGCCGGGCGGCCATCGCTTCCATCAACACCACCGGCACGCCTTCGGCAAAGCTGGGCAGGATCAGGCAATCGGAACAGGCCAGCAGCGCCGCGACCTCGGATTGGGATCTGTAGCCCGCGAAATCGACGCCATCGCCAAGGTTGAGCGCCTGGGCCTGCGCCAACAGCGCCGCCCGGTCCGGCCCGTCGCCGACCAGTGTCAGGCGCAGATCGGGCAGGGTTGTGCGGGCCTTTGCCAGCGCCTGCAGAAGCAATGGCACGCCCTTGACCGCGGCTAGCCGCCCGACAAAAAGCAGGTGATTGCCGTCGCGCGGGCCGGGCGTGTCATAGCGACCGGGATCAACGCCGCAATGGATGATCTTCAACTTTCCCCAATGGCTTTGATCACAAAACAGCATGGCCTGGGCGCGGGCGAAATTGCTGATGCAGGCGATGAACCGCGCGCGGGCGATCTTTGCATCCAGCCGCCAGTGATCGGGGGCAAAGAAGATATCCGGCCCATGCAGGGTGAAACTGTAGGGGATGCCCGAGATCACGCTTGCCAGCATCGCCACGGTGGCGCTGGATTTGGCAATGTGATTGTGCAGATGGGTTACCTTTTCGCGGGCCATATGGCGGGCCAGCACCAGCGCCTCCGTGAAATAGATCAGATTATAGAGCCGCCCGCGCAGGCCTTTGGGCGCGGTGGTCCAGGCCAGTGCAAGCGCCCGAAAATACCGCACAGGGTGGCGCAAAGCGGCAAGCTTGGCCCGCAACAGGGTCGCCGGATTGGCGGTGGCGGCCAGCACATGGAACGTGGCGCGGGCCTCAAGCCTTTGTTCTTCGCCGACCAGATGCTGCGCGCCGCTGCGCCGGATCGAGCAGGTGACAATCTCCAGCCCCTGCGCGCGCAAGGCCGCAACCTCACGTTGGATGAACGTATCGGTGGCGCGGGGGTATTGGCCGGTGAGATAGGCGATTTTCATCGGCTGCCCTCCGCGCTGAGCGCGTCTGCCATGAGGCGTTCGAACACCGGCTGCTTGGGCAAGGACAGGGCGGCCTCAGCGGCGGCACCGGTCCAACCCATGGGGGCCATGCGGGCGTGCAACGTGGCCTGACGCAACAGACCGGGGCGGCGCATATCGGGCAGGCGGGACGCCACCATATCGAACAATCGCCAGCTAAGCGGCAGCACCAGTTTCGGCCAGCCCCCGGCCTGCAAGGCATTGAGGAAACGCTGCCGGTCGGGCAGATCCGCATCGAGGATATTGAGCGGGTTTGCCGCGCTCGGGCCTTTTTCCGCAGCACCAAGCAAGGCCGCCGCGACCCGGTCGATATGGGCCAGCGGGATCTGCCCGTCGCGGCCAAGGCGCAGCAGGACCGGGCCTTTTGCTATGCCGATATGGGCATTCCACAGCCGCCCCGGCCCCCAGATCGCGCCAATGCGCAACAGGGTTGCCGGGCAGGGGCCGCCGATCACGACATGTTCCTGCGCCAGCTTGGCCCTGGTATAGGCATCGCGGTTTTTCAGGTCATTTTCCAAGGCGGTCTCCTCGGATATGATGGTGCCGGCGGTCAGAGGTTTCAGCCCGTAGACAGCGACTGATCCGGCCAGCACGAGATGCGCCACAGAGGCCTTTGCAGCCGCGGCGACCAGCCGTTCGGTGGCGGTCACGGTGTCGCGCGCCATGGCGGCATCATCGCCGGTCATCGCCGCGGCACAATGGAGTATGACATCGACCCCCTGAACCGCAGCCGTCAGATCATCGCAGGCGAGATCGGCGCGGATGACGGTCAGATGGGCGTGGCCGGAGGGCTCGCGCCCGCCCCGGATCAACGCGCGCACGCGGTGCCCGCCCGCCAGTGCGCGCGCCACGCAGGCACGCCCGACATGGCCCGAGGCCCCGGTGATCAGGATGGTCAGCGCGCCCATGGCATCGGCTCCATCACGGTGCAACTCGTGGTCATGTCATGCAGGCCGGTTTGCTGGCAGGCCAGGGTTGCCTCGGTCAGGTGCAGTGCGTAATCCCCGGCCAGCCGCGACGGGCGGCCTGCGGCAATTGCCGCCAGCATCTCGGCCGGCCCAAGCGCGAAATTCATCGCGGCGGCGCCCTTTCGGGGGAGATGCGGATGGGTTGGCCCGGGTAGCCGGATCCGCTTGGCGAGCGGGCTTTCCAGCAATCGCCGTCGGATGCGCAGGCGCTTGCGATACCGCACCGGGGCGGCATTATCCCAGGCACGAGCCACCTCCAGCACGCCATCATCGCCGATGATACGCAGCCGGTGGTCATGCGGGGCCGCGATGGAACAGGTCAGCCGCGCCACCGGGCCGGAGGTGAAATACAGCGTGGCAACAGAGAAATCGGGCGCGCAGCCGGTTAGGCCGCGCTTGTCGGGAAGGATCTCGGCGGTGGCGGTCACCACGCGCGCCACGGGGCCGAAATACGCGATCATCCAACTAAGGTAGTAGCCGGCATGTTCCAGCGCGCAGCCGGTGCGAAATTCATCCCCAAACGGCCAGGGCGCGCCGCTTTCGCTGATCCAGCTCTCCAGCGGGGCCTGCGCGATGAACCCGTCATCAAGCTCGGCATAGATCAGCCGGGGCGTGCCGGCGGTGCCGTCGCGCAAGGCCTTGCCAAGTGTCTGTGCGGCTTGGCCCAAAACGGATGACGGCGCGCTGCCCAATTGCAAACCGGCGTCGCGGGCGCGGGCGTGCAGCGCCTTTGCATCCGCCAGATCGGTCACCATCGGCTTTTCGCTGAACACATGGCAGCCTGCGTTCAGCGCCCGGCCGATCACATCGGCATGTGCCGACGGGTTGGTCAGGTTCACGATCAGGCCGCCACTGGAAAAGGTGGTGGCAAAGGCGGTGTCGGCGTCGGGCAGGGCCGCAATACCCCAATGTTCGCAGAAGGCCGACAGGCGGGCAGGGTCGGTGTCAAACGCGCCAAGCACCGCAATGTCGGGAAATGTTTTCAGGGATCGCATGTAAAGATCGGCCACAAAACCGCAGCCGATCAGGGTCACGCCCGCGCGTGCCCTGCGCCCGCCTGCGCCGGTTGGCTGGTTCTGCCCTGTCATCGTGTTTTTGCTCTGCCTCGTCGTTCCTGGATATTGTGACCATAAAAGCATGGCAACAGTTTGTCCTTTGCCGCACTCTTTTGTGTGGCACCCCATTGCGGCAGACTGCGCTGATATCAGGCAAGGGGCATGACCCGCGTGGACTTTAAGACAGGCAATTACACGGTCACGGTGAATGTGCCCGACTGGCCGACGCTGGCGCATGGCATTGCGGCGCGTATCAGGGCCGGGCAAGGCTATGCGCTGGCGACGCTGAACCTGGATCACCTGGAAAAGCTCAGCGCTCCGGGGCCGTTTCGGGAGGCCTATTCGGCGCAGGATTTTGTCACCGCTGACGGGAACCCGATTGTCTGGTGTGCAGGTCTGGCGGGGCGGTCTGTCGACCTTCTGCCGGGGTCTGACATGATCGTGCCGCTGGCCCGGATCGCGGCAGAGAAGGGCGTGAAACTGGGGCTGGTCGGGTCTACGCAGGACAGCCTGACAGGGGCCGAGCGCGCGCTGACGGGTTCAGTGCCGGGGCTGCAGGTTGCAGCCCAGATCGCGCCGCCGATGGGGTTTGATCCGGGCGGGGCCGAGGCGCGCGCCATTTTGCAGGATCTGCAAGATGCGGGCGTGGGCCTGTGTTTCATCGCGCTTGGGGCCCCGAAACAGGAATGTCTGGCGGCATTGGGGCGGCGGGTGGTGCCGGAAATGGGCTTTGCCTCAATCGGCGCGGGCCTGGATTTTCTGTCGGGAACGCAGGCGCGGGCCCCGCAATGGGTGCGCCGGATCGCGATGGAATGGGCCTGGCGGATTCTGTCGGACCCGGTTCGGATGATCGGGCGCTATGCCCGGGCGGCC
>NZ_JBTUJH010000005.1:0-12966 GCF_058343375.1 Alterinioella sp. | reverse complement strand
AATGTTAGCCGTAATCGGGCGGTGGACTCAATCGGTCACGCGCGGCGCTCATTCATCGGGGCG
This sequence comes from Alterinioella sp., assembly GCF_058343375.1. NCBI lineage: Bacteria > Pseudomonadati > Pseudomonadota > Alphaproteobacteria > Rhodobacterales > Paracoccaceae > Alterinioella > Alterinioella sp. The sequence continues at coordinate 12,903 of NZ_JBTUJH010000005.1, read as the reverse complement.
CTTCATCGTGAACAGCTCGGTCACCTTGGTGAAATCCTGGTATCCCAGTCGGGCAACCGGCAGGAAGGTCGTGACGTCGAATATCCCGTCCACCAGACAATCGTCGCGGATATGGATGCCGATGACTTCGCCAAAGACGACCGTGTTTGCTTCCCCCTCGATCTGCACGATCCGGGTCAGGCGGCATTCCATGCTGGCGGGCGCATCGGCCACGCGCGGGCAGTCGATCAACCGGCATTCGGCCTTGGCAATGCCCGCATCGACGAATTCATCGACCCCGCGCGGCCAGGCCCCGGATGTCCGGTTCATCGCCTGGGTGCTGGAAAACTCCACCACATTGACGCAAAAGACGCCGGTGTCACGGATATTGGCGGTGCTGTCTTTCACGCCGTCCTGATCGGGCTTGCCGGAGGTGCAGGCGAACATCACCTGCGGCGGATCAAAGGCGACACCGTTGAAAAAGGAATAGGGGGCGAGATTGTCGATACCATCGGCCCCGCGGGTCGAGATCCAGCCGATCGGGCGCGGCGTGATCAGCGCATGAAACGGGTTATGGGGCAGCCCGTGGCCATTTTTGGGTTCGTAGAACATATGCGCGTCGCTCCAATCCGGTTTGGCAACGGGATAACGCCATGCTAGGGGCGGTTCCAGTCGAAAATCCCCAAGGGACGGGTCGGTCTTGTATCATCTCAGCCATGAAGAGCCGGAAGATTACTGGGAGGTGGAGGCGCTTTATGATCTCTGCTTTGCGCCCGGTCGTGAGGCGCTGAGCTCCTACCGGTTGCGCGATGGCACCGATCCGGTATCGGAGCTGTGCCGGGTGGCGCGCGATGGCGATGGCATTCTGGCCGGTGCGATCCGGTTCTGGCCCATTCGGGTGGGTGGCACGCCGGCGCTGCTGCTTGGCCCGGTGGCGGTGCACCCGACCCGGCAGGGCGAGGGGCTTGGCGGTGCGTTGATCAATGACAGCGTCGGGCGGGCGGCAGAAAACGGTTGGGCACGGGTGGCTCTGGTGGGCGATGCGCCCTATTACCGGCGCTTTGGATTCACCCGACTGGCAGGCGTGATCATGCCACCGCCGACCAACCCGGACCGGGTGTTGGGAACCGGTGACTGGCGGGGGGTTTGCGGCCCCGTGACCGGGTGGAACGCGGCGCAGTAAGCAAATCCGCCTGCGTCGCCCGGATTGATCGCAGAACCATGGCCGCGAATTACGCGGCCCAAGGGCAATATCCACGATTCGGATTTTCAGCTCAATGCCCGGATCCCAAGGGTCAGGACACATTAACCCTGCCGCTGCAGCCAGTCCATCACCGGCGCGCGCACCGATTGGATGCCATTGGCGCGGGCCTCGTTGATCACCGCCAGCGCTTCGCGCAGATCGACGCGCCTGAGCAGGCTTTTGACCGGCCCGATCGAGGCCGGGCGCATCGACAAGGTGCGCAGCCCCATGGCCGCGAAACACAGCGCCTCGACCGGGCGCCCGGCATCTTCGCCACAAAAGCTGAGAGGCGTTTCGGTTTCGGCGCAGCGGCCGACGATCTGTTCGATAAAGGTCAGGAAACTGACATTGAGCGTGTCATAGCGCCGCCGCACCCGTTCGTTTTCACGATCCGCCGCAAAGAAGAATTGTTTCAGGTCATTGCCGCCGATCGAGATGAAATCGGCCAGCTCGAAGAACTGGCGCGGTGCAAAGGCCAGGCTTGGCGTTTCCAGCATGGCACCGATTTCGACGCTGTCGGGCAGGACATGCCCAAGCGCCGCCTCGCGGTCCAACTCGCGCAGCAGATGATCGCGCGCGGCGGAAAACTCTTCCAACTGGGCGATAAACGGGAACATGACCGTCAGCGGCCTGCCATTCGCGGCCCGGATCAGCGCCTGAAGCTGCATCCGCATGACGCCGGGTTTGTCGAGCCCGACCCGGATCGCGCGCCAGCCAAGCGCCGGGTTGGGTTCGTCCTGCGGCTTCATATAGGGCAGCACCTTGTCCGATCCGATATCGAGCGTGCGGAACGCCACGCGCTTGTCGCCAGCGGCATCCATCACACGCGCATAGAGCGCCGCCAATGCGCCCCGGCGCGGCACTGTGCTGCGGGTCAGGAACTGCAATTCGGTGCGGAACAGCCCCACGCCCTCGGCCCCCGATGATGGCAGCGACGGCAAATCAGCCATCAGCCCGGCATTCATATGCATCGTAATGCGCGTGCCATCCAGCGTTTCGGCAGGCTTGTCGCGGATCGAGGCATAGCGTTCCTGGGCGGCGGCGCGCATCGCCATCTTGTCGCGGAAGGCGGTGATGACGGCATCTTCGGGGCGCAGATGCACCACGCCCTGATCGCCATCAACCAGAATAAGATCACCGTTCAGCGCCTCGGTGGTGATGCGCGGCGCGTTCACGATCAGCGGGATGGCCAGGGCCCGCGCCACAATGGCGGCGTGGCTGGCGACCGAGCCTTCCTCCAACACCACGGCGCGCAGGGACCGGCCATATTCCAGCAAATCGCCGGGTCCGATATTGCGTGCCACCAGCACCGGGTTTTCGGGGATCTGCACGCCCGAATTGCCACCCTGGCCGGTCAATTTCCGCAACAGGCGGTTCGACAGATCGTCAAGGTCATGCAGGCGTTCGCGCAGATAGGCATCGGGCACGGTTTGCATCCGCGCGCGGGCGGTGGATTGTTCTTTTTCAACAGCAGCCTCGGCCGACAGACCGCGGGCAATGCCTTCTGTCATCCGGCGCATCCAGCCGCGCGAATTGGCGAACATCCGGTAAGCCTGCAGCACCTCATGCTGGTCCTTGTCGCCCTTTGGCGCATTGTCCAGCATCTCATCGACCGAAATGCGCAGCTGATCGACCGCCTCGGTCAGGCGAATGAGTTCAGCTTCGGGGTCATCCGCGATGGGGTTGGTGACGATAACGCGCGGATCATGCAGGTAGACCCGGCCTTCCGCCGCGCCTTCCTGGCCGATGCCGCCATGCAGGACCACCGATTTCTGGTGCCGCGCCGACATTGCCTCGCCTTCGCCGACAAAGGCGCCAAGCTCGGTCATCTCGGCCAGCACCATGGCCACGACTTCCAGCGCATAAATCTCGTCGTCCGAATAGCCGCGTTCGTCGCGCGATTGCACGACCAGAACACCAAGCTTTTCGCCCAGGCGCTGGATCGGCACGCCCAGAAATGAGGTGAAGCGTTCCTCGCCGGTTTCCGGCATGAAGCGAAAGCCGGGCTCAGACGGGGCATTGGCGGTGTTGATGGCGCGCGCGCGCGCTGCGACCCGGCCCACCAGACCCTCGCCGATCCTGAGCCGTGTCACATGCACGGCTTCGGGTGCCAGCCCCTCGCTGGAACATAGTTCGAGCGTCTTGGAATCGCGGAACAGGTAGATCGAGCACACATCCGTATGCATCGAATCGGCAATCAGATGGGTGATCCGATCCAGCCGTTCCTGCCCGGCACCGGGCTCGGCCAGGGAGGCCTGCAAGCGCCGCAGCAGCTTGCGGCTGTCGGATTCGGTTTGGTCAGACATGTCACCCCGTTCCCTGAGCCGGCCAGCGCCAGCGCAGCATCGGTTCAAGCCATAGCGCGGGCGGGGGCGGTCATGCAACGGGGCAGTGGTAAACGCCGACCCCGCCGAAGCTGCGTGCAGGGAGGCATCGGTCCAGGCTGACGTAAAACTGAGCGTGGCGGAAACCGTCTGGAAATGCCGCGTCCACGGTTCAGGCCATCGCGCGCTGCGCGGTCAGGCGGATTTCTCCAGTTCGAACGCATCATGCAGGGCCTGAACCGCCAGTTCCATGTATTTCCGGTCGATCAGCACCGAGATCTTGATCTCGGAGGTGGTGATGACCTTGATGTTGATGTTCTCGTCGCGCAGCGCCTTGAACATCTTGGCGGCAACGCCGGCATGGGACCGCATGCCGATGCCCACGATCGAGACCTTGCAGACATCGGTATCGGCGACCAGCCCGTGAAAATTGATCTCGCCGCGGTCTTTCGCGTCATTCACAGCCTGTTCGGCGCGGCTCACCTGATTGGTGGGGCAGGAGAAGGTCATGTCGGTGCGGCCTTCCTCGGAGATGTTCTGCACGATCATGTCGACATTCACCCCGGCATCGGCCAGCGGCCCGAAAATGGCGGCTGACACGCCGGGGCGGTCGGCGACTGAGATCAGCGTGACCTTGGCTTCATCCTTGGAATAGGCGACCCCGGCAACTGCATTGCTTTCCATAATTTCCTCCTCGTCGCAGACAAGCGTTCCGGCCGCGTCGGATTGTTCTTCGAAACTTGACAGAACCCGCAATTTCACATGATAGCGCATCGCCAGTTCGACCGATCGGGTCTGCAGAACCTTGGCCCCGAGGCTTGCCAGTTCGAGCATTTCCTCGAACGCGATCTTGTCGAGCTTGCGGGCCTTGCCGCAAATCCGCGGATCGGTGGTGTAGATGCCATCGACATCGGTGTAGATATCGCATCTTTCGGCACCGAACGAGGCGGCAAAGGCGACGGCGGATGTGTCGGACCCGCCCCGCCCAAGGGTGGTGATCCGGCCATCATCGCCGATACCCTGAAACCCCGCCACCACGGCGACGCGCATGCCTTCGCCATATTTGGCCAGGATGTTGGCGGTCGGGATGTCCTCGATGCGGGCGGTGGCATGGGCGGAATTGGTCTTCAGCGGCACCTGCCAGCCCTGCCAACTGCGCGCCGGCACGTCCATTTCCTGCAGCGTCAGGGCCATCAGGCCAGCGGTGACATTTTCCCCCGCAGAGACCACGGCATCATATTCGCGGGCGTCGAACAGCGGTGAGGTTTGCTCGACATAGCCCTCCAGCCGGTTGGTTTCACCCGACATTGCCGACACGATGACGATAACGTCATAGCCGTTCGCGACCTCACGCCCGACACGTTTGGCGGCGCGTCGGATGCGATCGAGCGTGGCGACCGATGTGCCGCCGAATTTCATCACCAATATGGGCATGGCCCGGCCTGTTCCGCTTGTCTTGTCGCGGGTTTCATACGGCGGCGATAGGCGGGTGACAAGGGTGCCGGGCGGCCGCGCGAACCAATTCGGGGCGCGGCAAAGCTGCGGGGCGTGGGTTGCCCGGCTCAGCCCCCCTGTCGGGAGCCTTCGCGCGGGCAATTGGGGCCAGCCCCAAACCCCGGAGTATTTCGACAAAGAAGAAGGGGGGATGGGTGCGGTTTTGGGGCGGCGGGCCGGTTATGCGCCCCGGCGGTCAGAATGGGCCTCAATCGTCGGGGTCGGGCTTTGGAATGCCGGTGGGCTGGCCATCGAGCGTGCTTGTGTTGCGTTCGGCCCAATAGCTGCGCAACTGGGCGTCGGACCTGTCGGCCACCCATTGCGCCATGGTCGGGCGTTCGTCCTTGTATTCCATGAAGGGGACCGCGTAGCCGCAGGAGGTCTGCACCATGTCCACAGCCATATCGACGATCTGGCGGGCGCTGCGATAGGGAGGAAAATGCGCCGCCAGTTCCGGCCAGTCGGCATCGGTGACATGAACCGCGCGGGCGGTGCCATAGGCGCGCAGGATAAGAGGCCGGGCGGTAAAGGAGCACCACATCAATGTCAGGCGCGGGTCGCGCAGCAGATGGCCTGCCGTTTCATTGCCTGAGCCCGTGAGATTGACCCAGAGGATGCGGTCGGGCGCGAGGATGTGCAGGCTGTCCATGCCCTTGGGCGAGATGTTGACCGGACCGTCAGGCCCGGCGCTGCCGGTGAAGAAAATATGTTGCTCGGCGATGAATTTGCAGTGCCCCTCATCGAGGACGGGGAATTGTTTGGCCATGGATCATTCCACCGTCACGGATTTTGCCAGGTTGCGCGGTTGATCGACATCGGTGCCTTTGTGAAGCGCGGTGTGATAGGCGATGAGCTGGGCCGGGATGGAATAGAGGATGGGGGCCAGGAACGGGTCCACATCGGGCAGGATCAGCGTCTGCCAGACATCGCCACCGGCCATGTCCGCGCCTGCGGCATCGGTGACCAGCAAGACCCGACCTTCGCGGGCGATGACCTCCTGCATATTGGAAACGGATTTATCAAACAGCGCATCGGTCGGGGCCATCACCACCACCGGCACGGTCTTGTCCACCAGCGCGATGGGTCCATGTTTGAGCTCGCCGGAGGCATAGCCTTCGGCGTGGATATAGCTGATTTCCTTGAGTTTCAGCGCGCCTTCCAGCGCCAGCGGGAACATCGCGCCGCGACCGAGGAAAAGGATGCTCTGCGCCCGGCTGAGCGCCCAGGTATGGCGTTTGATCTGATCCTCCAGCGCCAGTGCCTGATTGATCAGACCGGGCAGACCGCGCAGTTTGGCCAGCAGATCAGCCTCGCGGTTCGCGTCTATCCGGCCTTTCTGGCGCGCCGCAAGGATGGCGAGATTGGCCAGCACCGCAAGTTGACAGACGAAGGCCTTGGTCGAGGCCACGCCGATCTCGACGCCGGCCAGGATCGGCAGGGCCAGATCGCTTTCGCGCGCGATGGAGCTTTCACCGACATTGACCACCGACAGGATGCGCGCGGCCTTGCCCTCGCAATAGCGCAGCGCGGCAAGCGTGTCGGCGGTTTCGCCCGATTGGCTGACGAACAGCGCCGTGGTGCTGTTTGACACGGGCGGTTCACGGTAGCGGAATTCAGAGGCGATATCGACATCGCAGGGCAGGCCCGCCAATTGCTCGAACCAGTATTTGGCCACCAGACAGGCATAGTTGGCGGTGCCGCAGGCCACCAGGATCAGGCGGTCGGTCGCGCTGAAATCCACATCACCTTCGGGGATTATCACTTTGTCATCATTGGCGTAATGGGCCAGACATTCGGACAGGACCGTGGGCTGTTCAAACACCTCTTTGGCCATGAAATGCCTGTGCCCCCCCTTGTCGATCTGCGCCGATTGTGCCGGGATCTGACGGATTTCACGGTTGGCGGGACGGTCATCAGCGTCAAATATCTGCACGCCGGCGCGGGTGACATAGGCGTAATCGCCTTCGGCAAGATAGGTGATGCGGCCGGTCATGGGTGCCAATGCGATGGCGTCGGATCCGACAAACATTTCGCCATCGCCATAGCCGATCGCCAGCGGTGAGCCCTTGCGGGCCGCAATCAGAAGATCATCTTCGCCCTGGAACAGGAAGCACAGCGCAAATGCCCCCTGCAACCGGCGCAGGGTTTCGCGCGCGGCGGCGCGCGGCGCAAGGCCGGAATCGAGCAGGGATTCGCAGAGAAGCGCCACGGTCTCTGTGTCTGTTTCCGTTTGAAAATCAATGCCTTCGGAGGCGAGGCTCTGGCGCAGTTCGCGGTAGTTTTCGATGATCCCGTTATGGACGACGGCAACCCGCCCGGCGCGGTGCGGATGGGCATTGGCAATCGAGGGCGCGCCATGGGTGGCCCATCTTGTATGGCCGATGCCGGATTTTCCCGCCAATGGCTGATGCACCAGCAGATCGGAGAGGTTGACCAGCTTGCCGACCTCGCGCCGCCGATCAAGGATGCCGTTGTTCACGGTGGCAATTCCGGCGCTGTCATAGCCACGATATTCGAGCCGTTTCAGCGCCTCGACCAGGATCGGGGCAACCTCGTGATTGCCCAGAACACCGACAATGCCGCACATATCAGCGTTCCTTTTTCTGTTGCTCTTTCAGGGCGCGAAGCCGGGCCATCAGCCGCGCCCCCAACCCCGGTTTGTTGGCCTGTTTGGTGCGCCCGATGGCCAGATCCCCGGCGGGCACGTCTTTGGTGATCACCGAGCCCGATCCGGTCATCGCACCATCGCCAAGCGTGACCGGTGCCACCAGCATCGTGTTGGATCCGACAAAGACATCGCTGCCAATCTCAGAGCGGTGCTTGGACACGCCATCATAGTTGCAGGTGATGGTGCCGGCCCCGATATTTGATCGCGCGCCAATGCTGGCATCGCCGATATAGCTGAGATGATTGACCTTGGCCCCTTCGCCAATCTCGGCCGCCTTCACTTCCACGAAATTGCCGATCCGCGCGTCATTGCCAAGCTCGGTTCCGGGGCGCAGGCGGGCATAGGGGCCGACGGTGGCGCGGGCCCCCAGATGGCAGCCTTCAAGATGCGAAAAGGCGCGAATAGTGACATCGTTTTCGACCGTGACGCCGGGGCCGAACACGACATTTGGCTCGATCAGCACATCGCGACCGATCCATGTGTCATGGGCGAAAAACACCGTTTCGGGGGCCATCATGGTGATGCCGTTTTCCTGCATTTCCCTGCGCTTTGCGGTTTGAAAAATACGTTCAGCATCAGCCAGTTCGGCGCGGGTGTTGATGCCGAGCGTCTCAGATTCGGGGCAGGTGACAACGGTTGAGGTCAGCCCCTCGCTTTGGGCAATCTCCGGCACATCGGTCAGATAATAATCACCCGAGGCATTGGTGTTGCCAACCTTGGCCAGCAGCGCCATCAGCGTGGCGGCATCGGCGCAGAGCAGGCCGGAATTGCACAGCGTGATTTCCAGTTCCTGCGGGCTGGCATCCTTGGCCTCGACGATGCGGATCAGGCGGGGCCCATCCATGATCAGGCGCCCGTAGTGACCGGGATCAGAGGCTTCAAACCCCAACATGACGATGTCGTGATCGGCCCGGGCATCGCGCATTGCCTGCAAGGTCTCGGGCGTGATGAAGGGCGTGTCGCCATAAAGCACGATGACATCGCCGGAAAACCCGTCCAGCGCGGCTGCGGCCTGCAAAACGGCATGGCCGGTGCCAAGCTGTTCGGCCTGCCGGACGCAGCTGGCTTCGGGGGCATGCGCCGCGACCGCCTTTTCCACGGCCGCAGCCGCGTGACCGGTGACAATGACAATGCGGGCCGGGTTCAGGCTGGTCCCGGCATTGATCGCATGCGCCAGCAGCGGCGCAGCCCCGATCCGGTGCAGAACCTTCGCCAGATCGGAATTCATTCGCGTGCCCTGACCCGCGGCCAGAATGACCAGCGCGCATGGCCTTGTATCGTCTTGCATGTCACCTGCTTTCGTTTTCTCCGGTTCGGTATTATCCAAGCAGGCGGGCCTTGCAAGGCGGGGCGATGTCAATTTGCCTTACGGTTCGTTTCAGCGCGGCGGCGGAAACCCGCCTTCGGACAGGGAGATGCGCCATGCGCACCGTGATCTTCGATCTTGACGGGACATTGGCCGATACCAGTGCCGATCTGCTTCTGGCGGGCAATTCCGCCATGATGGCAATGGGATATGCACCGCAGTTGAAGCTTGAAAAGGACGCGGCGACAGCGCTGCAAGGCGGCAAGGCGATGCTGCGGCTCAGCCTGCAACGATTGGGCCATGACGCCCCCGAGGGCGAGATCGAGCGCGGCTATCCGATCCTGCTGGAGGCCTATGGCGCGGCGCTGGATGTGCATACGGTGCTCTATCCCGGCGTGGCCGACGCGTTGGAGGTGCTGCGCGGCGACGGGTTCGCGGTTGGCATCTGCACCAACAAGCCGGAAGGCCTGGCCGAGGCGTTGATGCAAAGCCTTGGTGTCCGGGGGTTGTTCGGCTCGCTCATCGGGGCCGATACGCTGCCCACGCGCAAACCCGATGCGGCCCCTTTTGTGGCGGCGGTCAAACGCGCGGGAGGCGATGTCGCGCGGTCGCTGCTGGTGGGCGATACGGTGACCGACCGCGATACCGCGCGCGCGGCCGGGGTGCCTGCGGTTCTGGTCAGTTTCGGGCCGCTTGGGATGGGGGTGACCGACCTGAACCCCGCGGCGCTGTTGCACCGCTATGCCGACATGCCCGGTATCGCGCGCGCGCTGCTGGTCTGAGGGGCATTGACGCCGGGCCATGCGGGTCGCAAGACTGCTGTGATGAAACAGAGATTTACCGGGAATTTCACCCAACAGGAGCCGATCCCCGAGGCCGGGATCGAGGCCGCCATGCGCGTCCTGCGAAGCGGCCGGTTGCATCGCTATAACACCGGGCCCGATGATGCGGGCGAGGTTGCGCTGCTGGAGGAGGAATTCGCGGCTTTCACAGGCGCAAAATACGCGTTGGCCGTGGCCTCGGGCGGCTATGCGCTGGGGTGCGCCCTGCGCGCCCTGGGCGTGGGGCCGGGTGATGCGGTGCTGACCAACGGCTTTACGCTGGCCCCGGTGCCGGGCGCGATTGCCGCCGTCGCGGCCCGACCTGTCTTTGTCGAGGTGACCGAAAGCCTGGTGATCGATCTGGACCATCTGGCCCGCCTGATTGCGGAAAGCGGCGCGACTGTGCTGCTGCTGTCGCATATGCGCGGCCATATCTGTGACATGGACCGGCTGATGGCGATCTGCGATGGCACCGGCGTCAGGGTGATCGAGGATTGTGCCCATACCATGGGCGGCGGCTGGAAGGGTGTGCCATCGGGCCGCCACGCGATCATGGCCGCCTATTCGACCCAGACCTACAAACATCTGAATTCGGGCGAGGGCGGGTTTCTGACCTCGGACGACCCGGATCTGATGGCGCGCGCGATTATCCTGTCGGGCAGCTACATGCTGTATTCCCGCCACCGCGCAGCACCTCCGCCCGCCGCGTTCGAGGCGGTCAAATGGGTCACGCCCAATGTCTCGGGCCGGATGGATAATCTGCGCGCCGCGATCCTGCGCCCGCAATTGGCGGATCTGCCGGCGCAGGTGGTGCGTTGGAACGCGCTCTACGCAGCAGTTGAGGAAGGCCTGCGCAACACGCCCGGATTGCGCCTGATCGAGCGGCCGCAGGAAGAGAACATCGTCGGCTCATCGATCCAGTTTTTTCTGCCCGGCGCCTCAGAGGCGCAGATTGCGGCGGTGGTCGCAGGTTGCGGCGCGCGCGGTGTGGAGCTGAAATGGTTCGGCGGGGCCGAGCCGGTGGGTTTTACCTCGCGCTATGACAGCTGGCGCTATGCCGAGGCGCAAAGCTTGCCTGCGACAGATCGTATTTTGGCCGGTCTGATGGATATGCGTCTGCCGCTGACTTTCACCATCTCTGATGCCCGCCTGATTGCCGAAATCATTACCGACGAGCTGCGCCGAATATTGTCGTGACCGCCCCACGGCGACAATAGGGCCGATCACGATACAGCGACCGGAAACCACGGTTCCAACACATGAAATTGCGTTGGTGTTGAACGGCTCATTGCGAAGGCGTTTCCTTCAGGTAGTCGGTTGTCATCAGTTCCCCTCCGGACGGTTTTCAAACAGCGTCGAGCGCCGCCCGCGCAGCACGATATCGAAGCGGCAGGCAATCGCGTCCAGCGGCACGGTCGCGTTCATATCGAGCCGGGCCACCAGCATGTCGATGGCGAGATGGTCGATGCGGCCGCCTGGTCCATGTGATGGTGTCCGAGCGCACCCGCGACGAGAACTTCGTGTCCGGTTTTGGCGTGGCCATGCCCGACGAGCTGGAAATTCATCTGGCGATGCCGCCGGTCAGGGTGTCGCCCGAGGGACCGCAGCCAAGCCCGGTGCCCACCGGCCTGATGTTGCCCAACGGGAATGATCAGCCCTTTATTCATGTCAATTTCTACGGCAATGCCGAAACGAAATGCGCGGCAGGACGGAAAAATCTTCCGGAAGATTTTTCGGCGCGCAAAATTTTTACAGGAAAAATTTTCCCCGCTCTTCAATCGTAGCAGATTTCTTTGACTCTGCCCGAGCGGCCCGCTATTAACTGAACGAGTGTTCAATTAAGGGGAGGTCGCGCCATGTTCTTGGCCGCCATGCAATTCGACCTGGGCGAAGACGTCAATGCGCTGCGCGATATGGTGCATCGATGGGCGCAGGAGCGGGTCAAACCGATGGCTGCCGAGATTGACCGGAACAATCTGTTCCCGGCTGAATTGTGGCCCGAGATGGGCGCGCTTGGCCTGCTTGGCGTCACGGTGCCCGAGGAATATGGCGGGGCTGGAATGTCCTATCTGGCGCATGTCATCGCGGTGGAAGAGATCGCGCGCGCAAGTGCCTCTGTCTCGCTGTCCTACGGTGCCCATTCCAATCTTTGCGTCAATCAGATCAAGCTCAACGGCACCAGCGAGCAACGTGCGAAATACCTGCCCGGGCTGGTCTCGGGGGAGCATGTCGGAGCATTGGCGATGTCCGAGGCCGGGGCCGGGTCGGATGTGGTCTCGATGAAATTGCGGGCCGAGAAACGCAGTGACCGCTATGTGCTCAACGGCACCAAATACTGGATCACCAATGGCTGCGACGCCGATACGCTGGTGGTCTATGCCAAGACCGATCCCGCGGCCGGTTCCAGGGGCATCACGGCGTTTCTGATTGAAAAGGAGATGGCGGGCTTTTCGGCGTCGGAGCATTTCGACAAGCTTGGCATGCGGGGCTCGAACACGGCGGAGCTGATTTTCGAGGATGTCGAAGTGCCGTTTGAAAACGTGTTGGGCGAAGAGGGCAGGGGCGTGCGCGTGTTGATGTCGGGGCTGGATTATGAACGCGTCGTGCTGGCGGGGATCGGCACTGGTATCATGGCCTCCTGCCTTGATGAGATCATGCCCTATATGGTGGAACGCAAACAGTTCGGGCAAAGCATTGGTGATTTCCAGCTGATGCAGGGCAAGATGGCCGACATGTATACGGCGATGAATTCGGCGCGCGCGTATGTCTATGAGGTTGCCAAGGCCTGTGACCGGGGGGATGTGACCCGTCAGGATGCCGCTGCCTGCTGTCTTTATGCCAGCGAGCAGGCCATGGTGCAGGCGCATCAGGCGGTGCAGGCGATGGGCGGGGCCGGGTTTTTGTCGGACAGCCCGGTGGCCCGCATTTTCCGCGATGCCAAGCTGATGGAGATCGGGGCCGGCACCTCCGAGATCCGGCGCATGCTGGTGGGGCGCGAAATGATGGGGGCGATGGGATAGCCGAACGCCCTTGCGGGAACTGAGGCGGGATCTGAAACTGTAACATCT
>NZ_JBTUJH010000004.1:0-36529 GCF_058343375.1 Alterinioella sp. | reverse complement strand
GATGAATATTACATCGTCACCGGAACCGGCTTTGCGACCCATGATTTCAACCATATCGCGCGCTCGATCCCGCAGGGCATGAATGCGCAGATCGTCGATGTGACCTCGGCCTGGTCGGTGCTGTCGCTGTTTGGCCCCAATGCGCGCGATATCCTGTCTGGCGTCACCCGCGATGATGTGAGCCATGAAGGCTTCCCCTTTGGCAGCGCAAAAACCATCGGCATCGCGGGCTGTCCGGTCAATGCGCTGCGCATAACATATGTGGGGGAACTGGGCTGGGAGCTGCATCTGCCGGTCGAATATGCCGTCACGGTCTATCATGCGCTGCACCGGGCGGGGGCGGGTCATGGGCTGCGCAATGCCGGCTACCGGGCGATTGAAACGCTGCGGCTGGAAAAGGGGTATCGCGCCTGGGCATCCGATATCACGCCCGATTACACGCCGGTCGAGGCCGGGCTGACATTCGCCGTGAAGCTGAAGAAGAACATCGATTTTCGCGGGCGCGCGGCGGTCGAGGCGCAGCGCAGGGCGGGGGTGACCCGGAGGATGGCGAGCTTTACCACCGAGCCTGGCGTGATTCTATCGGGGCGCGAGACGATCTATCGCGATGGCGCGCGGGTCGGTTATCTGTCTTCGGCCGGGTTCGGGCACACGATCGGCAAATCCATCGGCATGGGTTATGTGCGGAACCAGGATGGCGTCGACCGCGACTACGTGCTGTCGGGGGCCTATGAGTTGGAGGTTGGCATGCAGCGGGTGCCCTGCGAGGTGCATCTCGGCCCGCTTTACGACCCAGGGATGGAAAGGGTGAAACGCTGAGGCAGGGCAAGGCCATTGCAATGGCCTTGGGCACGCGATTTCGAAATCGCGTTGGAAAGCCGCTTCGCAAGCGGCTTCTTCGCGGCCCGCATCACGATCCGGCCCAGTGACCATGGGGGGCCCGCCACGCCTTTTGCCGCAAATGTTCCCTAACAACTGTATTTGTTTGGCGATCAGCACCTGCGCGCCCGTGGAAGCCTGCATCTGCATCATGGCCGTGTCAAAATCGCCCTCGGCACCGATATCGGGATCGACATAATCTCCGGGCCCGGAGAATACCGGGCCATGTCAAAGTCATGCTGGTCATGTCGCGGAAAATGCCGCCCGATCGGGCGATTTATAGCGCGTCGCGCCTGATCGGATTCGAGCATTCCTCACCCGGACCGAGGCAGCGTTCGCGCAATCGAATGCGTTCGGGTCGGCCGGTGAATTCGATTTGGCGCGACGCGCTCTAGGCGCGCGGTGGCGCGGCAGGGTCGCGGCTGGCGATGACCATCTGTTCGACGGCCCCGAACCGGCCTGCGGCCACCGCCTGCTGAACCGCGCGGAAATGTGGATCAAGGCGGCGGTTGAAGCCGAGCATCAGCGGGGTGCGGTATCTGCGACCACCTCATGATCATGGGGGAAACGCTCTCACTTGCAAAACGCGATAGAATAAATATTCCAATCTGGCTATGATCCTGTAGGTTCATTCTGTCAAACCACCCGTTGGAGCTGCTGCCCATGCCGACAATAACTGCCCCGCAGAACGTTGACAGCTTCCAGGCGCGGCTGGTTGAAATATCGGATGGCCTGCCCAAGCGGCTGCGCCAATGTGCCGAATATCTGGCGGGCCATACCGATCGAATCGCCGTCTCGACCGTGGCGCAATTGGCCGAGGCTGCCGGCGTGCAACCCTCCGCCGTGATGCGGTTTTGCCAATTGATGGGGTATTCCGGATTTTCCGAGATGCAGCGCGTGTTTCGCAGCAGCTATGGCCAGTCTCCGCTGGATTACCGCACCCGGCTTGGCAATTTGCGCAAATCCGGCGCGGGCAGCCCTTCGGCGCTGTTGGCGGAGTTTGTGGAGGTTGGGCATAACTCTTTGGAAAACCTTGCGTCTTCTATAGATGCGCGGGTTCTGGACTTGTCAGTAGGGCAGCTTGCACGGGCCGAAATGGTCCATATTGTCGGGCTGCGCCGGGCCTATGCGGTTGCCAGTTACCTGACTTATGCGCTTGAACGCATGTCGGTTCCGGCCTTTCAGCATGATTTCACCGGCTGCCTTGGCCACGGCCATGCGATTCGGTCCGGCGACGTGCTGCTGGCCATCTCTTTTGCCCCCTACAGCGATGAAACCGTCGATCTGGCGCGCCAGTTTCGCGACCGCGACTGCGGCGTCGTCTCGATCACCGACAGTATCATGAGCCCGCTTTGGCAATTGTCCGATCACGCGCTTTCGGTGCAGGAAGTTGATTTCGGGGCGTTTCGCGCGCTGTCGGCCACCCTGTCGCTGGCATTGACGCTGGCGGTGGCAGTGGGCACGGCACGATCTGAAACTTAAGTGTTGCAATACTTGTAAATAGAATGAATATTCCATTCGTGACGGGCGCGGCGACCGCTGCGCCCCGTTCTGAATATCCCGGAGCATCCGGGCTTTCTGACAAACTGGGAGGACATCATGAAAAAGACCCTGACGGCGGTAGCCGCAGCCCTGATTGCCGTGACAGGTTTGAGTGCACCTGTAACGGCCCAAGAATTGCGTTATGTATTGGTCAGCCACGCGCCTGACAGCGACAGCTGGTGGAACACCGTTCGTAACGGTCTGGCACTTGCCGGTGAACAAATGGATGTTCAGGTCGAATATCGCAATCCGCCCACGGGCGATTTGGCCGATATGGCACGCATTATCGAACAGGCGGCTGCATCCGGACCCAATGGTATCATCACGACACTGGCCGATTTTGATGTCTTGTCCGGCCCGATTCGCGCCGCAGTGGACGCCGGCGTTGATGTGATCATCATGAATTCCGGCACCCCCGATCAGGCCCGCGAAGTTGGCGCGCTGATGTATGTGGGCCAGCCCGAATATGATGCGGGTTACGCCGCTGGATTGCGGGCTGCCGGTGATGGAATTGCCAGTTTCCTGTGCGTGAACCACTACATCTCCTCACCGTCTTCCAGCGAACGCTGCCAGGGCTTTGCAGATGGTCTGGGCGTTGATCTTGGCAACCAGATGATCGACAGCGGTCAGGATCCGTCTGAAATCCGCAACCGTGTTCTGGCCTATCTGAACGCCAACCCCGAAACCGACGCCATCCTGACACTTGGCCCAACCTCGGCTGATCCCACCATTCTGGCGCTGGAAGAAAACGGCATGGCCGGTGACATCTATTTCGGCACTTTCGATCTGGGTGAAAACATCGTTCAGGGCATTCGTGACGGCGTTATCCAGTGGGGCATCGACCAGCAGCCCTTCCTGCAGTCCTATCTGCCGGTTGTTGTTATGGCCAACTACCACCGCTATGGCGTTTTGCCGGGCAACAACATCAACTCTGGCCCTGGTTTCGTAACCGCCGATGGGCTTGAGATGGTTGAACGCTTTGCTGGCGAATTCCGCTAGAAACTGAAATAGGGGCGGGTTTTGGCCAGATATCTGGCCGTTTGCCGCCCCTATTGCCTACCCTTTCCCCATCAGGTTTCTGGAGATTCCAATGCCCGAGGTAACCACCGCTCCGAATGCAGATGAACGGATCAAGGAAACGTCACGTCTGCGAAAGGCGCTGATACGCCCCGAACTGGGCGGTATTTGCGGCACCATAATTGTATTCACACTGTTCCTGATATTCGCTGGCGACAGCGGCATGTTCAACAGTCAGGGGATCATGAACTGGTCCACTGTTTCGGCGCAGTTCATGATTATCGCCGTCGGTGCCTGCATGTTGATGATCGCGGGCGAATTTGACTTGTCCGTTGGCTCCATGATCGGTTTTGCCGGCATGATGATCGCCATCTTCACAATCACTTTGGAATGGCCGGTCTGGCAGAGCATCCTGGTGACATTTGTCCTTTGTATCTCCATCGGGGCGCTGAACGGTTTTATTGTGGTGCGCACCGGATTGCCTAGTTTCATTGTGACCTTGGCGTTTTTGTTCATCTTGCGCGGCTTCACGATCTTTCTGCCGCAGGTGATTGAACGCCGGACCATCATTGGTGGCATCGACACTGCGGCAGAGGGTGATTGGCTGGCCCCTTTGTTTGGTGGCAAGATCTTAAAGGGGCTGTTCAGCTGGTTGGGTGACAATGGAATGATCGCCACATTCACACGCGGAAATCGCATGGGTGAACCGGTGGTGGATGGCATTCCAATGCTGATCGTCTGGGCTATTTTTCTGGTCATTGTCGGCCATCTGATTCTGACCCGCACCCGTTTTGGCAACTGGATCTACGCGGCTGGTGGCGATGCGCAGGCAGCGCGCTATGTCGGTGTGCCGGTCAACCGGGTCAAGATCCTGATGTTCATGACCACGGCTTTTTGCGCCACGGTTTTTGCCACCGTCCAGGTGATGGAATTTGGATCTGCCGGTGCTGATCGCGGTGTCCTGAAAGAGTTTGAAGCCATTATTGCCGTGGTCATTGGCGGCGCGCTTTTGACCGGCGGCTATGGCTCGGTCATTGGGGCGGCTTTGGGCGCACTGATTTTCGGGGTGGTCCAGCAAGGCCTGTTCTTTGCCGGTGTCGAAAGCTCTCTGTTCCGGGTGTTTCTTGGGTTGATCCTGCTCTTTGCGGTGATCCTGAACACTTATATCCGCCGCATGATCACAGGAGAGAGATAGGATGACTACGCAACATGCCCCCATCATCGAAATGCGCAATATCGAAAAGCATTTCGGCTCGGTCATTGCCTTGGCCGGTGTCTCGGTCGATCTGTTTCCCGGCGAATGTCATTGCCTGTTGGGCGATAATGGGGCCGGCAAATCGACCTTCATCAAAACCATGTCAGGCGTGCACAAACCCACATCCGGTGAGATATTTTTCGAGGGCAAACCGCTGCATTTCTCAGATCCGCGCGACGCCATCGCGGCGGGAATTGCCACCGTCTATCAGGATCTGGCGATGATCCCGCTGATGTCGGTCAGCCGCAATTTCTTTATGGGCAACGAGCCTATTCGCCGTGTCGGCCCGCTGAAACTGTTCGATCATGAATATGCCAACCGGGTGACGATGGAGGAGATGAGCAAAATGGGCATCAACCTGCGCGGCCCGGATCAGGCTGTCGGCACGCTTTCGGGCGGCGAACGACAGACCGTTGCGATTGCGCGCGCGGTGCATTTCGGGGCGAAGGTGCTTATTCTCGACGAGCCGACCAGCGCCCTTGGCGTGCGCCAGACGGCCAATGTTCTGTCAACCATCGACAAGGTGCGCAAGCAGGGTATCGGTGTGGTTTTCATCACCCATAATGTGCGTCACGCCATGGCCGTGGGCGACCGGTTTACCGTGCTCAATCGGGGCAAGACGCTTGGCACCGCGCAGCGCGGGCAGATCACGCCCGAGGAGTTGCAGGATCTGATGGCGGGCGGACAGGAAATGGTTGCGCTGGAGGGATCGCTCGGGGGCACCGTGTGACACTGGCGGCCACCGCCGCGATCATCACGCCCGCCGCCATCATCCAGCGGCTTTCTTGAACCGCGCCCGTGGCACCAGCGCCGGGTGCGCCCGGACAAGGCGGAACTGGCCGCAGTGGCCGCAGTGGCCGTTGCCCTGCGCGGCGCGCAGACCCCGGTGATCGTGACCGGTGGCGGGGCATTGTTCAGGGGGCGGCGGGCGCGTTGCACAAGCTGTGGAAGGCGGGGCGGCCGGGCCTTTTGTGGTGGTGACCGACACTGCCCCCTACCCAAGCAACGAAATTGATGGCAATTGGTGGGAAGTTGGCATGCCCGAGGTCGCAAGCTGCGGCCAGCTGCGCGCCGAACACAGAATCTTTGAGACCGCTCTGGCCGGGCGGGAAAGGCAGGCGCGCATGTGGGACCCGTTCAAGATCCAGTCACCGCATTTCCGCCCGCTCTGGATTCGGGCTGCGATCGTGGGCGTTTTGCTGGCCTGGGCCGGGTTCGAAGCCTGGAACGGCAACCTTATCTGGGCCGCGGTTTTTGGCGCGGCGGGGCTGTATTGCCTGTATCAGTTTTTCATCGCCTTCGATCCCGACGGCACCGGGCAGAGCGATGAATGATGCCCGCGCCAGCACCGGAACCGAATCTGTCCAGCCGCTGGCGCCAAAATAATTTCGCAGACAATCCAAGGATCTCCGCATCGCCTGCGTCTTAAGCTATGACATGCGCATGATTGTGAGTGACGAAGATCTGGCCGGGGCCGCAGCTGGCGGCGACGCGCGCGCCTTTGAGGCGCTTCTGGCGCGTCATTATGATCGTCTCTTTGGTCTTTGTTTTCGCCTGACCGGCAACCGGGCCGAAGCCGAAGACCTGTGCCAGGATATCTGCGCCGTCTTGCCCGAACGGATCAGCAGCTATCGCGGCCGGTCCAAGGTCACGACATGGCTCTACCGGGTTGCGGTGAACGCCGCGATTGACCGGCGCCGCAAGGCCGCGACCTATGCCAGGGCGCTGGACGGATGGGGCGATTGGGAAACCGGCCGCCAGGCCGCCATCGCCGAGGAACGCGACACTATCGGCTGGCTGCATATGGCGATGGGGCAATTGAGTGAAACATTGCGCGATACGCTGGCGCTGGTGCTGGATGATCTGACCCATGCCGAAGTGGCCGAGATATTGGGCGTCTCTGAAGGCACCATCAGCTGGCGGTTATCGGAGGCAAGGAAACGGCTGCGCGAGATGAGAGAAAAGGAGGAGGCAACATGACCTCCCGCAAGGATGATTTTGACCTCGATACGCTGAAACGCGCGATGCAGGCGGCCACGCCCGCCCCCGATGCCGAACGCCGCGCCGAAAACCTCCGCGTCGCGCAGGAAAATTTCAATTCAAGCCAAGGATCGCTGGCTGCGGCCCGTCAAACCTCCATACGCCCTGAAAAGCGGGGCATTTTTAATGGAGTATTTGAGATGATCATGTCCCGAAGCATTGCCGGATTGACCGCCACCACAGCCATTGTCGCCGTGGGCCTGTTGTTTTTCACCCCTCTTGGCCAGGATTTGATTGGCGGGCGGATAAATGCGCCGCAAACGGGTGGCGCGTTGACCCCGCAAATGCCGCTGGAGGTGGAATCCACCCAAACAGCCACGCCTCTGGATGGCGATGCCATAACCGGCACGCTTGCCGGGGAGGTGCAGGAACCCGCATCTGTTCCCGTCGTGACCGAGACCGAGCAAGCGGCCGCGCCGGTATCCGACAGGCGCGAAATGGTCGACGCGGAAGCCCCGATGCCGCTGCCCGCGCCAATGCCCGCCTTGCGCGATCAGGTTGCGGGAACCTTGACCAGCACCGCAGCGGCGACCGAAGCCCTTGCGGGCGGCATCGTGCAATCGGGCAATGGCCAGGCATCGGCAATCGCGCAACAGGGTTTTGGCGCTGTCGGCGGCATTGTCGGCACCGTGGCCTCCGACCCCTATGTCGCGCCGCCCGAGGCGGGCAGCGAAGAGTTTGCCAATGCCGATGACAACCCCCTGCGGGTCACCTCCGAGGATCCGGTCTCGACCTTCTCGATCGACGTTGATACCGCCGCCTATTCGGTCATCCGTTCATCCCTGCAACGCGGGCAATTGCCGCCGCGCGACGCTGTGCGGATCGAAGAAATGGTGAATTACTTCCGCTATGATTACGCCGCCCCGTCCGAGGATGACATCAGCCCCTTCCGCCCCACCGTGACCGTATTCCAGACCCCATGGAACCCGGACACCCGGTTGGTTCATATCGGGTTGCAGGGCGAAATGCCGCTGATCGAGGATCGCCCGCCGCTCAATCTGGTGTTTCTGATCGACACGTCGGGCTCGATGAACGACCCCGCGAAATTGCCGCTTCTGGTGCAGAGCTTCCGGTTGATGCTCGATCAGTTGAACCCGGAAGATCAGGTGGCGATCGTGGAATATGCAGGCTCCGCCGGAGTTGTTCTGGTGCCCACGCCAGCCACCGACCGGGCCGCCATCACCCGCGCACTGAACGGCCTTGGCGCAGGCGGATCGACCAATGGGCAGGGCGGTCTGGAACAGGCCTATGCCATTGCCGCCGAGATGACCGAAGAGGGCGAGGTGTCCCGCGTGATCCTGGCCACCGATGGCGATTTCAACGTCGGCATCAGCGATCCCGATGCGCTGACCGATTACATCTCGGAGCAGCGCGAAACCGGCATCTACCTTTCGGTCCTGGGTTTCGGGCGCGGCAATCTGCACGATGATACGATGCAGGCGCTGGCGCAAAACGGCAACGGCACCGCGGCCTTCATCGACACCTTGAACGAGGCGCAGCGGGTGCTGGTCGATCAGCTCTCGGGCGCGCTCTACCCGATTGCCGATGACGTCAAGATCCAGGTCGAATTCAACCCCGCCGTGATCGCCGAATACCGCCTTATCGGCTATGAAACCCGCGCCCTGGCCCGCGAAGATTTCAACAATGACGCTGTCGATGCCGGCGAATTGGGGGCCGGCCATTCGGTGACGGCAATCTATGAGGTCACGCCGGTGGGATCACCCGCCCGCCTGACCGATCCGCTGCGCTACAACGCGGCCGAAACCGGTGAGGTGCCCGAGGATGTGGCCGCGGAACTTGGCTTCATTCGCCTGCGCTGGAAGGCCCCGGGCGCAGAGGACAGCCAGCTGATCGATTTCCCCATAACCGACACAGACACGTCAGGATCCGAGGCCGAATTTGCCGCCGCCATTGCCGGGTTCGGGCAGCTCCTGCGCGGCTCCGATTTCCTGGGCGACTGGGATTACGACGATGCCATTGCGCTGGCCAATGCCAATCGCGGCGCAGATGCGTTCGGCTATCGCAACGAAGCGGTGCAGTTGATGCGCCTGGCCGAAAGCCTCTCGCAAGACTGATCCTGTCGGCACCGGCAGGAAGGCGATCGAGCAGCCCCCCCGGCCTTCCCGCCCGGGCCCCGGAGGGACTGTCCCTCCTCCGGGGCCCACTATTCACCTGGTCCCCTTCTTTGCGCTGCAAATATCCCCGCCGGAGGCACCATGCGTGGGCGATGGCCCCATCGGGGCCTGAGCCCGCGCATTCCCCGGTCGGCGCGTCAAAGACGCGCCGATACCGGTCTCAGAACCGGTCGCGCAAGGAAAACCAGACCATTCCCAGAACCAGCAACGGCCAGCGCAGCGCCGCACCACCCGGAAAGCGCGGGGTCGGCACGCGGGCCATGGCATCAAACCGCTCCGCCTGACCCGCGATTGTCTCGGCCGCGATCTGCCCGGCCAATGTCGCCATCGCCACGCCATGCCCGGAAAAGCCCGACAGGCTGAGGATATTGCCCGCCACCCGCTCGAAATGCGGCATCCGGTTCATGGTGATGCCCAATGTGCCGCCCCAGGCATGGCTTATCCCGATATTTTGCAGTTGCGGAAACACTTGGGCCATGGGGCGGCGCACGGCTGCTGCAATATCCCGCGGAAACCGGTAGCCGTAGCTCTCGGTGCCGCCAAACAGCAGCCGGTGATCATCGGAAAAGCGAAAGTAATTCACCACGAATTTGCTGTCGGCCACGCCATGGTTGCCGCGAATGATCTCTTCCTGGCGCGCCGCGTCCAGCGGCTCGGTCGCCACCATGTAATTGTTGATCGGCATGACGCGAGCCGCCACCTGTCGCTCCAGCCCGCCCAGATAGCCGTTGCAGGCCAACACCACATGGGCGGCGCGGATCCGGGCGGCATCGGTTTGCACAAGCGCCGGATCGCCCTTGCTCAGCCGGGTCACCCGCGAAGCTTCAAAGATTCGCGCCCCCGCGCCCATTGCCAGCCGCGCCAGGCCAAGCGCCAGTTCCAGCGGATCGATATGGCCGGCACCCATGTCAATGGTGCCGCCGTGATAGGCGGGTGAGGCGACATAGCTCTGCAATTCCTCCCGATCCAGCGCCCGGATCCGGTCATAGCCATAGTCTTCCGTCAGCTTGCGTGCATAGGCGTGATAATCGGGCACATGGCGGGCCCGGTGCGCGGCGTGGATGATGCCGGGGTGAAATTTCGCCCGCACCTCGTCGCGCGCGGCCACATCGCGCACCAGATCGACCGATTGATTGGCAATGGTCCAAAGCGCGCGGGCATGTTCCCTGCCCACCATCTTTTCCAGCTCATCCTGTTCCAGCCGCTGGCCCTGTCCGACCTGACCGCCATTGCGCCCTGACGCCCCGAACCCGACACGTGATGCCTCCAGCAGCACCACATCAAAGCCGCGCATTGCCAGATGCCAGGCCGCCGACAGGCCGGTATAGCCACCGCCGATGACGCAGATATCGCAGCTCAGATCGCCCTTGGCCGTTGCAAACCGGGGCAGGGCGGTGGCCGCCTGGGCATAGAAGGAGGGGGGGTATTCCCCCACCCTGTCATTGACGGTGAGCAGATCCATGATGGCGCTTCAGGCTGCGGCCAGCAGCCCGTCCGCCTTCAGCGCGGCATGGGTCTCATCCAGCGATCTGGTGACGCGGGCGATCAATGTGTCGATATCTTCCGGCGTCAGGATCAGCGGCGGCGAGATGATCATCCGGTCGCCGACATGGCGCATCACCAGACCATTGGCAAAACAGCGGTCGCGGCAGATCAGCCCGGCGGTGCCGGGCCCGGCGGCAAAGCCTGCGCGGGTGGCCTTGTCGGGGGTCATCTGGATCGAGCCCATCATGCCCAGGATACGGGCCTCGCCGATCAGCGGATGATCGGCCAGCGCCAGCCATTTTTTCTTGAGATAGGGGGCCGCCACATTGCGGACATGGCCGATGATGTCCTCTTCTTCCAGAATGCGCAGGTTTTCCAGCGCCACGGCGGCGGCAACCGGGTGGCCCGAATAGGTATAGCCATGGTTGAACTCGGCACCGGCGATGGTTTCGGCCACCTCATCGCAGACAACCGACCCGCCGATCGGCGCATAGCCCGAGCTGAGCCCCTTGGCGATGGTCATGATATCGGGCCGGATGCCGAGCGTTTGTGACCCAAACCAATTGCCGGTGCGGCCAAAGCCGCAGATGACCTCATCGGCAATCAGCAGGATCTTGTATTTGTCGCAGATACGCTGGATCTCGGGCCAGTAGCTGTCGGGCGGCACGATGACACCGCCCGCACCCTGCACCGGCTCCGCGATAAAGGCCGCGACGCGATCCTCGCCGATCTCCAGAATGGCCTCTTCCAGCTCGCGGGCGCGCAACAGGCCGAATTCATCGGGCGTCATGTCACCGCCTTCGGCCCACCAATGCGGCTGGCCAATGTGGGTGATATCGGGGATCGGCAAGCCGCCTTGGGCGTGCATATGGGCCATGCCGCCAAGCGACCCGGATCCGACCGAGGAGCCGTGATAGGCGTTTTTGCGGCTGATGATCACCGATTTCGTGGGCGCGCCCTGCAAGGCCCAATAGGTGCGCACCATGCGGATATTGGTGTCATTGGCCTCAGAGCCGCCAGCGGCAAAGAACACATGGTTCAGATCGCCCGGCGCAAGCTCGGCGATTTTTCTGGCCAGCGCGATGGCCGGCACATGGGTGGTCTGGAAAAAGGTATTGTAATAGGGCAATTCGCGCATCTGGCGGGCGGCAACCTCGGCCAGCTCATCGCGGCCATAGCCGATATTGACACACCACAGCCCGGCCATGGCATCGAGCATCTCATTGCCGTCGCTATCGGTCAGGGTGACGCCGCTGGCGCGGGTGATGATGCGGACGCCCTTTTCGGCCAGGGCCGCATTGCCGGTGAACGGGTGCATGTGATGGGCGGCGTCGAGCGCCTGCAATTGGGCGGTGGGCAGGTGGTTGGTGATCATGTTCATCGGCTTGGTATTCCTTTCGCCTCAGACGTTCAGCAGCAGGTGTTGGCGTTCCCAGGGCGATATTTCGCGCTGGTATTCCTCGTTTTCGGCCCGTTTGATATCGCCATAGAGCTGGCAGAACTCCTCCCCCAGGATGGCGCGGATCTCTGTCGCGGCCTCAAAAACCTCCAACGCATCGCTGAGGCTGACGGGCAGGGACTCATCGGCTTCCCAAACCTCGACCTCAACCGCCGGGCGCGGTTCAACCCGGGCGATCATGCCCAGATAGCCGCAGGCCAGTGATGCCGCGATGGCCAGATAGGGGTTGCAATCCATGCCGATCACGCGGTTTTCAACCCGCCGTGCCGCGGGCTCTGAATGCGGGATGCGCAGGCCGGTGGTGCGATTGTCAACGGCCCATTCCAGATTGGCCGGCGCGCTTTGGCCCTCTACCGTGAGCCTGCGATAGGAATTCACGTAAGGGGCCAGCAGCGGCACGACCTGCATCAGGTATTTCTGCGATCCGCCGATGAAATGGTGAAACGCATCGGTTTCGGCCCCGTCCTCGTCGGAAAAGATATTCTGGCCTGTCTGCTTGTCCACGACGCTTTGATGCACATGCATGGCGCTGCCGGGTTCATCGCGGATGGGCTTGGTCATGAAGGTGGCAAAGATGCCGTTCTTCAGCGCCGCCTCACGGATGGTGCGTTTGAAATAGAACACCTGATCGGCCAGTTTCAGCGGGTCGCCATGCAGCAGGTTGATCTCGATCTGACCGGCACCGCCTTCCTGGATCACGGTGTCGATCTTCAGCCCCTGATCTTCGGCAAAATCATAGATCGTGTCGATCACCGGGCCATATTCATCGACCGCGGACATCGAATAGACCTGACGGCTGGCGCCCTTGCGCCCGGTCCGGCCAAGTGGCGGCTCGATGGCCTCGTTGGGGTCTGTGTTGGGCTTGGTCAGGTAGAACTCAAGCTCGGGTGCCACGATCGGTTGCCAGCCCTTGGCATCATAAAGCGCCAGCACCTTGCGCAACACATTGCGCGGCGCAATGCCAAGCGGCGCGCCGTCGCGCGTGGCAAGATCGCAGATGATCTGGGCGGTGGCATCCGTGGCCCACGGAACGGCGGCGGTGGTGGTAAGATCGGGTGTCAGCACCACGTCGCGTTCCATCCACTGGTTTTCGATCTCCATATCGACATATTCGCCGGAAATGGTCTGATAGAAGAGCGAGATCGGCAGATAGAACGTCTCATCGGGTTTGAATTTATACGATGGCATCGCCTTGCCGCGCGAGGTGCCGGCCAGATCGGGGATGATGCATTCGACCTCCTCCAGCCGGCGACCATCGAGATAGTCCAGAAAGGCCTCGGGCAGGGTGGCCAGCCAATCCGCGTCGGATTTCGCTTTTCGGGGCGTTCTCATGGTTAACCTGCCTGGGTGTTGGAGTGGTCGGGCCGGGTGATATTCCGGTTGGCCGCAGAATATGATCAAATATAATTGCCTGTCAATCGCTGCCCCGCGAAGGGGCGTCAAACACCAAGCGACTGGCGTGTCAGATCCAGGCCCTGGCGAATATCTTCCTCGATCGCGCGGGCTGCGGCGACCGGTTCACGCTTGCGCAGCGCGGCCAGCGCCTCGGAATGTTTGTCAGGCAGGTTGGAGGTGCCGTAGCGCCCGCATACGACGCGCAGCGACGGCCCGACCTGCAACCAGAGCGAGATCGCGATCTTGCGCAAGATCGGCGTTTGCGCATAATCATACAGCCGAAAATGAAAGCGATAATTGCTTTCCAGATAGCCCTCGACATCGCCGGTGCTGATCGCGGAATTGACAATATTGTCAAGTGCTTCAAGCTCAGAAATCTGTGTATCGGTAATTTGTTCGGCGGCCAGTTCGACCATCTTGGGTTCAATGGAAAACCGGGCGAAATAGATTTCATCGGCGCGTTTGGCCGAGATGTTGGGCACACAGATGCGCCGGTTGCCAAGGGTCTCCAACGCGCCCTCGGCGGTCAGCCTGCGAATGGCTTCGCGCACCGGGGTTACACCGGCGCCAACGGCGTCTTTGAGGCCCAATATGGTCACCGGCTGGCCCGGAAGAACCGCGCCAAACAGGATCATGTTGCGGATCTTCTTATAGATGGCCTCATGTTCGGGCGGTTTTGGATCGGATGCGTTCAAGAACTGGGCCTTCCCTGCTAACCTGCACCGACGAAACCGATCTCGGCGAAGGAATCACTGTCGGTATCATACAAAATTCTTGCATCGAATCGAAGTTTTGATCAAATAAAAAGAAACAGATGTCCAATCGGGAGAATTACGGATGATGAAAAAAGTCGCAATATTGGCCATGGCGGGATCGATGATCGCGCTTGCCGCCGCCGCCCAGGAAGTGCGGGTCTATAACTGGTCCGACTATATCGATGAGGCGCTGCTGGATCAGTTCGAGGCCGAGACCGGCTATGAGCTGATCTATGACGTGTTCGACAGCAACGAGCTGTTGGAAACCCGGATGCTGGCCGGTGGCTCGGGCTATGATGTGGTGGTGCCCTCGGGCACTTTCCTGCAACGCCAGATCAGCGCCGGCGCATTCCAGCCGCTGGATATGTCCCTGCTGCCCAATGCCGGTAACATCTGGGATGTGATCACGGCGCGGACCGAACAATACGACCCCGGCAACGCCTATTCGATCAACTACATGTGGGGCACCACGGGCATCGGCGCAGACGTGAACCGGGTGCGTGAGATCCTGGGCGAAGATGCGCCGATCGCGTCGCTCGAGCTGGTGTTCAACCCCGAAAACATGGCAGCACTGGCCGAATGCGGCGTGTATTTTCTGGACGCGCCGACCGAGATGATCCCGGCCGCGCTGACCTATATCGGCGAAGATCCCGACAGCCAGGACCCGGATGTTCTGGCCCTGGCGGAACCGGTTCTGGCGGCCGTGCGCCCTTATGTGCAGAACTTTCACAGCTCGGAATATATCAATGCGCTGGCCAATGGTGATATCTGCGTGGCCTTCGGCTGGTCCGGTGACATTCTGCAGGCACGTGACCGCGCCGCCGAGGCCGATAACGGCGTCGAGATTGTCTATAATGCGCCCACTGAGGGCGCGCTGATGTGGTTTGACCAGATGGCCATTCCGGTCGATGCGCCGAACCCCGAAGGCGCGCATGCCTTCCTCAACTTCATCCTGGATGCCGAGAATATGGCGGCGGCGTCGAACTATGTCTATTACGCCAATGGCAACCTCGCGTCACAGGAGTTTCTGGTTGAGGATGTGATCGATGATCCGGCCATCTACCCCGATGAGGCAACGCTGGAAAACCTGTATACCACGTCGCCTTATGACCCGCGCATTCAGCGGATTGTCACCCGGATGTGGACCCGGATCAAATCGGGCATTTGACCTCGGCTGACTGACCGAAACCTGACATGCCCGGCATAGCGCCCGGGCATGTCCCCCCCCTTTTGCCGTCTCCGGAAAGGATCTGCCATGTCCGTTGCTGAAACCGCCCCTTGGCTTGACCCGGACCAGATCCCGTTGATCCGGTTTGACCGCGTCACCAAGCGGTTCGGTGCCTTTACCGCGGTCGACGACATCGACCTCACTATCTACCACAAGGAATTTTTCGCGCTTCTGGGGCCTTCGGGCTGTGGCAAGACCACGTTGATGCGGATGCTGGCGGGGTTCGAAGCGGCAACCGAGGGCACCATCACCATCGGCGGGCAGGACATGGCAGGCATTCCGCCAAACCGGCGCGAGGTGAACATGATGTTCCAGTCCTACGCGCTGTTCCCGCATCTCAGCGTCTATGACAATATCGCCTTTGGGCTGAAACGCTCGGCGATGGGAAAAGACCAGATCGCTGCCCGCGTCGATGAAATGCTGCGCCTGACCCGGCTGGAGAAATTCGCCCGCCGCAAGCCGCATCAGATTTCGGGCGGACAGCGACAGCGCGTCGCCCTGGCGCGGTCGCTGGCCAAGGCACCCAAGCTGTTGCTGCTGGATGAGCCGCTTGGCGCGCTGGACAAGAAGCTGCGCCAGGATACCCAGTTCGAACTGATGGATATTCAGGAAAAGACCGGGACCACATTCGTGATCGTGACCCATGATCAGGAGGAAGCGATGACCGTGGCCAGCCGGGTTGCGGTGATGGATCACGGCAAGATCATCCAGGTCGACACGCCGCCGCGCATCTATGAAAGCCCGATATCGGTCTATGTCGCGGATTTCATCGGTGATGTGAACCTGATCCGTGGCAATGCGCGCGCCCTGCCCGACGGTCTGGCCAGCGTAGCCTGGGCCGAAGGCGCGCCCGAGATCATGGGCACGGCAGGCGAAGGCATCGGCGCATCCGCCCCCGCGACCTTTGTGATCCGGCCCGAAAAAGTGGCCATTTCGGCCGACCGCCCCACCGACCGCCACAATGTGGTGCAGGGCAGGATCCACGATATCGCCTATCTGGGCAATATCTCGACCTATCATGTGCAACTGCCGAACGGGCAGATATTCAAGGCACAGACCGCCAATAACCGCCGCCTGTCGCAGCGCAGTTTCACCTGGGAGGATGAGGTATACCTGTCCTGGACAGACACTGCCGGCCTTGTGCTGGCCGGGTAGGGGGCTGATATGAACCTTGCCCGCCGCACCCTGATTGGTATTCCCTACCTGTGGCTTTTGCTGCTGTTTCTGGTGCCTTTCGGGATCATCTTCAAAATCTCACTGTCGGATATGGCGCTGGCGATCCCGCCTTATGCGCCGGCGCTGGATCTGTCCCAGGGCTGGAGCGGTATCCGCGATTTCATTGCGGGCCTGGATTGGGAGAACTACATTTTCCTGACCGAGGATGATCTGTATTGGCGGGCCTATCTGTCGAGCCTGCGGATCGCGCTGATATCAACCGTTCTTGCGCTGCTTGTCGGTTTCCCCATCGCCTATGGCATGGCCAACGCGTCGTCGGAATGGCGCCCGACATTGATGATGCTGGTGATCTTGCCGTTCTGGACCAGTTTCCTGATCCGGGTTTATGCCTGGATCGGCATTCTCAGCAATGAGGGGTTCCTGAACCAGTTTCTGCTCTGGACCGGCATCATTTCCACCCCGCTGATGATCATGAACACACCGACCGCAGTCTATATCGGTATCGTCTATACCTATCTGCCCTTCATGATCCTGCCCATTTACGCCACCTTGGAACGTCTGGACGGGTCGCTTCTGGAAGCGGCCGAAGATCTGGGCTGCAGCCGCGCCTCGGCCTTTTGGCTGATCACTGTTCCGCTGTCGAAATCAGGCGTCATCGCGGGCTGTTTTCTGGTCTTTATCCCGGCCCTTGGTGAATTCGTGATCCCCTCGCTACTGGGCGGATCCTCGACGCTGATGATCGGCAAGGTGCTGTGGGAGGAATTTTTCAACAACCGTGACTGGCCGGTGGCCTCTGCCGTCGCGATCATCTTGCTGCTGATCCTCGTGATCCCGATCATCCTGTTTCAAAAGAACCAGGAAAAGCAAGCGGAGGCCGAGGCATGAGACGCTTTACCTGGTTCAATGCCACCGCGCTGACGCTTGGCTTTGCCTTCCTCTATATCCCGATGATCATTTTGGTGATCTACAGCTTCAACTCGTCGCGTCTGGTCACGGTCTGGGCCGGGTTTTCGACCCGCTGGTATGGCGAGCTGTTTCAGAATGAGGCCTTTCTGGATGCGGCCTGGGTGACGCTCAGGGTCGGGTTGATTTCTTCGCTGATTGCCACGGTATTGGGCACCATGGCGGCCTATGTGCTGGTGCGCGGCGGAAAATTCAGGGGCCGGACGCTGTTTTCCGGGATGATCTTTGCGCCTTTGGTGATGCCCGAAGTGATCACCGGCCTGTCGCTTTTGCTGCTGTTCATTTCGATCGGGCTGGATCGCGGCCTCGTCACCATCATTCTGGCCCATACCACGTTTTCGATGTGCTTCGTTTCGGTCGTCGTTTCCTCGCGACTGGTGACTTTCGACCGATCGCTCGAGGAGGCCGCGCTGGATCTTGGCTGCAGCCCGTTTGATGCCTTCAGATCGGTGACCCTGCCGATTATCGCGCCTGCCGTGATCTCGGGCTGGCTTCTGGCCTTCACCCTGTCGCTGGATGATCTGGTGATTGCGTCCTTCACCTCGGGGCCATCGGCCACCACGCTGCCGATCAAGATATTCTCTTCGGTGCGCCTCGGCGTCAGCCCGGAAATCAACGCGCTGTCTGCGATCATGATTTCGCTGGTCACCATCGGCGTGGTCACCGCGTCGCTGGTCACCAAACGCCGGATCACAAAACAAAAGCAAGACGAACAAATGGCAGAGCAGGCAGTCGCATGAAACAGGAATATGAGGCCTATTGTGCCCGCCACGGGGCCCCCGGGCGGATTGAACTGATGCTGTGTGACATCAACGCGGTCCTGCGTGGCAAATGGCTGCCAGGTGACGCGGTGGATAAACTGGCATCGGGCGCGGTGCGGCTGCCCTATTCCACTTACGCACCCGCGATCATGGGCAATGAGGTGGAGGCAACCGGGCTTGGCATCATCGTGGG
This sequence comes from Alterinioella sp., assembly GCF_058343375.1. NCBI lineage: Bacteria > Pseudomonadati > Pseudomonadota > Alphaproteobacteria > Rhodobacterales > Paracoccaceae > Alterinioella > Alterinioella sp. The sequence goes on along the minus strand of NZ_JBTUJH010000004.1, from coordinate 18,246 downwards.
CGATCCCGATGGCAGCCTGATCCCGGTGCCCGGATCCTTGCGGCAGGTGCCCTGGATGCCCGGCAATGTGGCGCAGATGCAGGTCGAAATGCTGACCCCCGAAGGGGCTGCCAGCCCGATCTCGCCGCGCGGCATTCTGGAACGGATGCTGGCGCGGTTCAAATCGCATGGCTGGCACCCTGTGGTGGCGACCGAGCTTGAGTTCTACATCCTGCGCCCGCGCGCCAAGGCCTATGATGCGCCCAAACCGCCGAAACGCACACCGGCGGCGCAGAATTATGATCTGGAAGTGGTGTCGCGGCAGGAAACCATCCTGACCGAGATCCTGGCGACCTGCGAGACCCAGGGGCTGGAGACCGACACCCTGATTGCCGAATACGGGCCCGGCCAGTTCGAGGTCAATTTTCACCATACCGAAGATGTTCTGGCCGCCGCCGATACGGCGCTGCTGTTTCGCAGGCTGGTGCGGGGCATTGTTGACCGGCACGGCATGGAAGCGACCTTCATGGCCAAACCCTATGCCGAGGCGCCGGGCAACGGGATGCATGTGCATGCCTCGGTTCTGGACGATGCCGGGGCCAATATCTTCATCCCCGAGGGCGATGGCCCGTCACAGGTGTTGAAGAATGCCGTTGCAGGCGTGCTGGATACGATGGAGGAATTGCAGGCGATCTTTGCGCCGCATATGAATTCATACCGCCGGTTCCAGCCCAAAAGCTTTGCGCCCTCCTCGCCCGATTGGGGGTTCGACAATCGCGCCGCCGGCGTGCGCCTGCCGGAAATTCACGGGCCTGCCGCACGCCTTGAACACCGCATCAGCGGGGCCGATGTGAACCCCTATCTGGTGTTGACCGCAATTCTGGGCGGCATGTTGCACGGGTTGGAAACCGCGCCGCCGCTTGGCCTGCCGATCGATCACCCCGATGCCAAACGCGCAGAGCCGCTTGGCCATGATTGGTTTGACGCGGTGGAACGGTTTGCGGCATCAGATCTGGCGGGGCAGATCTTTGGTGTGGAATTTCGCGATGTCTATACGGCCGTGAAACGCGACGAGGTGCAGACCCTGACCGGCATGATCACGCCGGTCGAATACCAGTATTACCTCAGCCGGTTGTGACCCCGCATGCGCCTTTATGAAGATATGGCCTATGGCCCTGGGCCCATTGCCGACAGTTTCTGGCCCACCACCGTTGAGACGGCCCCCGAACATGACGCGTTGAGCGGCACGGCGCGGGCCGATGTGGCGGTGATTGGGGCAGGCTATACCGGGCTGAACGCCGCCCTGACATTGGCGCAGGCGGGCCGCGATGTGGTGGTGCTGGAGGCGGAGCAGCCGGGATGGGGCGCATCGGGGCGCAATGGCGGGTTTTGTTGCCTGGGTGGGGCCAAGGCCGGACCGCAGGCCTTTCTGCGCCGCTTCAGCGCGGAGGAAACCCGCGGCTATTACCGGGCTGAGCGCGCCGCGGTCGATCATGTGGCGGCGCTGCTGGATACGCATGGGATTGACGCCGACACCCATTCGCGCGGTGAAACCCTGCTGGCGCACAGGCCGCGCGATGTGGCGGCGCTGCATGTATGGGCCGATGAAATTCGTCATTGGTATCAGGCAGATCCTGCGTTTCTGCCGCAAGACGCGCTGGCCGAACATGGGCTCGCCAGCCCTGAATTTCATGGGGCCTTGACCAATCCGGTGGGTTTTGCGCTCAACCCGATGAAATATGTTCTCGGGCTGGCGCGGGCGGCGGAAGATGCCGGTGTGCGGATATTCGGGCGCTCCGCCGTGATCGCGGTTGCGCGCGACGGGGAGTATATTCTGCGCACAGGCCGCGGGCAGTTACGCGCGAAAACCGTGATATTCGCCACCAATGGCTATAGCCGCGATGATCTTCCGGGCTGGTTTTCGGGCCGCTATCTGCCGGTGCAGTCCAATGTGCTGGTGACCCGGCCGTTAACGGCGGATGAGTTGGCCGCGCAGGGCTGGACCAGCGACCAGATGTGCTATGACACCCGCCATCTGTTGCATTATTTCCGCCTGATGCCCGATCAGCGGATGCTTTTCGGGCTGCGCGGGGCGATGCGCGTGACACTTGCGGAACATGAAAAGATGCGGGCGCTGGCGCGGGCCGATTTCGACCGGATATTTCCGGCATGGCGGCATGTTGAAACGCCCCACTTCTGGTCGGGCCTGGCCAATCTTGCACGCAACCTGATGCCCTTTGCCGGCCCCGTGCCGGGGATGGAGGGGGCCTATGCGGCGCTGTGCTATCACGGCAATGGCGTGGCGATGGGAAGCTATGCCGGGCGGCTTCTGGCGGCGCAGATCACCCGCGACGGCCCGGCCACGCCCGCCCCCATGCGCCGCCCCTTGAGGCGCTTTGAACTTGGCCGCTTCCGACGTCTGGTGCTGCCGGTGGCCTATCGGTTATACGGGTTTCAGGACCAGGGATAAATCATGACAGACAAACCCATCATCGGCGTGCTGGAAACCGGCCGCCCGCCCGAGGAACTGGCCCCCGATCACGGTGATTACAGGGCCATGATTGCGTCCTGGATCGGGGAGGATGTGGCCGATTACAAGGGGTTCGCGGTGCTGGGTGGCGAATTTCCAGGCGACCCGGGGGATGCCGATCTCTGGATCATTACCGGGTCGAAATTCGGGGCCTATGAGGATCATCCCTGGATCGCGCCGCTGGAGCGGTTCATCCGCGCCTGCCGCGATGCGGGCCGCCCGATGATGGGGATCTGTTTTGGCCATCAGATCATCGCACAGGCGCTTGGCGGTTTGGTGCGCAAATCATCCAGGGGATGGGGGCTGGGCATCCATGATTATGCCCCGGTAGATTGGCCCGCGGATCTGGGCCCGGCACCTGCGAATATCGCGTTGCAGGCCTATCATCAGGATCAGGTCGAGCAATTGCCCGAGGGCGCGCGGCGGATTGCGCGATCTGATTTTTGCGAGAATGCGGCGCTTTGGTATCCCGGCTTTGCCCTGACGGTGCAGGGTCACCCGGAATTTTGCAAACCCTATGCCCGGGCGCTGCTGGAGTTTCGCAAGGGCACGGTTCTGGACCCTTCGGCGGTTGAGGCGGCGCAGGCGGGCATGGAGCGCAGCGACACAAGCGCCGATCTGGCCCGGCTTATCCGGGACCGTCTGCTGGTGTGATCTGCCCTTCCAGCCAGGATCTGAGCGCGGCCAGCGGCGGGTAATCGGCCTGCGCCCTTGGCCAGACCAGATAATAGGCCCCAAAGACATGCGGGCCATCGCCGGGCAGCGCCACAAGACGACCGGCCGCCAGATCCTCTCCGATCAGAAACCGCGGCACCAGCGCCGCGCCAAGCCCCTGTCTGGCGGCTTCGATCATGGTGGCGAACTGGTCGAACTGGACCATCACCCTGTCAGGTGCCTCATGCCCGAATGACATGAACCAACGACGCCAAGCGCCCTTGCGGCTGGCCAGTTGCAGGCGCGGCAGACCGGCAATATCGGCCGGCGTTTCGGCCTCATGCCCGGCCAGAAGGGAAGGGGCAATGACGGCGATGCTTTCCTCTGGCATCAGTTTCAGGAACCCGGCACCGGGCCAGTCACGGTGGCCGAAATGGATGGCGGCATGGATGCCCTCCTGCACCATGTCGAAAGGGGCGGTGCGGGTCGTCAGATTGACCGTCACGCCGGGATGGGCGGCCATGAAATCGGGCAGGCGCGGGGCCAGCCACGAAGTGCCGAACGCAGGCAGAATCGCCAGATTAAGCAGGCCGCCCTGCGGGTTTGATTGCAGCGATACCGTGGCATTGGCGATCAGCGAGACCGCCTGCCGGATGTCGCTTGCATAGGCGCGCCCCGGCGGGGTCAGCGCCATCCGTTTGCGGGTCCGATGAAACAGGTTTTGACCGACACGGGCCTCGAGCTTCTGGATCTGGCGGCTGACCGCGCCTTGGGTCAGGTCCAGCTCGGCTGCGGCAGCGGTGACCGATCCAAGCCGCGCCACCGCTTCAAAGGCGGCAAGCCAGGGCAGGGGGGGCAGAAAGCGGCGCGGCAAAGACATTCCGTTTTGTAATGAATATCGGTCAGAATGTCGATGGCAGTGCACCCTTCAGTTCCGCTAAACTATGTGGCAACACCAACGGACAGGACATTGCCATGACGCTGAAAGCCAAAGACGCCCCCGATCTCAACGGTTTCACATGGGATGACGCCCTGCTGCTGGAACGTCAGTTGAGCGAGGATGAACGGATGCTGCGCGATGCGGCGCGCAATTTCGCGCAGGATGAATTGCAGCCGCGTGTGATTGCGGCCTATGCGCAGGAAACCGTGGCCCCGGAGCTTTTTCCGCTGATGGGGCAGGCGGGGCTGTTGGGGGCGACCTTGCCCGAGGAATATGGCGGTTTGGGCGCGGGCTATGTCACCTATGGGCTGATCGCGCGCGAGATCGAGCGTGTCGATAGCGGCTATCGGTCGATGATGTCGGTGCAATCCAGCCTGGTGATCTATCCGATCTATGCCTATGGGTCCGAGGCGCAGCGCCGGAAATACCTGCCGGGCCTCAGCGATGGATCATTGATCGGCTGTTTCGGGCTGACCGAACCCGATGCCGGATCGGACCCCGGAGCGATGACAACCCGGGCTGAAAAGACGCCGACGGGCTATCGGCTGACCGGCACCAAGATGTGGATCTCGAACGCGCCGATTGCCGATGTCTTTGTGGTCTGGGCCAAATCCGATGCCCATGACGGGCGCATCCGCGGTTTCGTGCTGGACAAGGGCATGGCCGGGCTGTCGGCCCCGAAGATCGACGGCAAGCAATCGCTGCGGGCCAGTGTCACCGGCGAGATCGTGATGCAGGGTGTCGAGGTCGGCGAGGAGGCCCTGTTGCCAAATGCGGAAGGGCTGAAGGGCCCGTTCGGCTGCCTCAACCGGGCGCGCTATGGCATTGCCTGGGGCGTGATGGGCGCGGCCGAGTTCTGCTGGCATGGGGCGCGGCAATACGGGCTGGATCGCAAGCAGTTCCGCAAGCCCCTGGCGCAGACGCAGCTTTTTCAGAAAAAGCTGGCCGATATGCAGACCGAGATCACGCTTGGGCTGCAGGGCGCGCTGCGGGTGGGGCGGCTGATGGATGAGGCGCAGGCCGCGCCCGAGATGATCAGCCTGATCAAACGCAACAATTGCGGCAAGGCGCTGGATATCGCGCGGATGTCGCGCGACATGCATGGCGGCAACGGGATTTCCGAGGAATTTCAAGTCATTCGCCACATGATGAACCTTGAGACGGTGAATACCTATGAGGGCACGCATGATGTTCATGCGCTGATCCTGGGGCGTGCGCAGACCGGGCTTCAGGCGTTTTTCTAGGGGGATTGCGCATGCAATCACCCCCGGCAGCACATTGTTTGCAATGTGCGAGAGGGAAGGGGGATTGCGCATGCAATCACCCCCCGGCAGCAGATTGTTTGCAATATGCGAGAGGGAAGGGGCCTGAGCGTCTCATGACCGCGCCAACCGGCACCTGCGCGCCTTACTTTGCCCGGATCATCCCGGCGGCTTTTTCGGCAATCATCACCGTCGGCGCATTGGTGTTGCCCGAGGTGATGGTGGGCATGATCGAGGCATCGACCACGCGCAGGCGCTCGATGCCGTTGACGCGCAGTTCGGGGTCCACCACGGCCGCGTCATCGGGCCCCATGCGCGCGGTGCCGACGGGGTGGAATATGGTGGTGCCGATCCGGGCCGCGGCGCGGGCAAGATCGGCGTCGCTTTGATCTCCCAGACCGGGGCGCAATTCGTCTGGCTGGTAGCGCGCCAGCGGCGCTTGCGCCACGATGGTGCGTGTCAGCCGGATGGCGGCGACGGCGACGCGCCGGTCGGCTTGGGTCGACAGGTAATTCGGCGCAATCGCGGGGTCGGCCCGCGGGTCGGGCGATGTCAGCCGCACGCTGCCCCGGCTTTGCGGGCGCAGATGACAGACCGATGCGGTGAAGGCCGGGAACGGGTCCAGCGGCTCACCAAAGGCCGCCAGGCTGAGCGGCTGCACGTGAAATTCCAGATCGGGCGTCTCGATATCCGGGCCGGAGCGGGCAAAAGCGCCAAGCTGCGACGGGGCCATCGACATCGGGCCGGATCGTTTCAGCGCATATTCCAGCGCGATCCGGGCCTTGCCGAACAGGCTGGCGGAAAGCTGGTTCAGGGTTGTCACGCCCTTCACCCGCCAGGCACAGCGCAGTTGCAGATGGTCTTGCAGGTTGGACCCGACCCCGGCGGCGTCATGGATGACGGCGATGCCGTGATCGCGCAAATGCGCCCCCGGGCCGATCCCCGACAGCATCAGCAATTGCGGCGACCCGATAGCACCGGCGGACAGGATCACCTCGCGCGCTGCCATCGCCATGGCGGGCTGCCCATCCTTGCGAAACCGCACGCCGGTGGCGCGGCGGTCGGTCAAGATCAGGCTTTCGGCCTGCGCGCCGGTGATCACGGTCAGATTGGCACGGTGGCGGGCCGGTTTCAGGAAGGCGCTGGCCGTGCTCCAGCGCCAGCCGCGCCGCTGATTGACCTGAAAATACCCGACGCCCGCATTGTCGCCGGTGTTGAAATCATCGGTGCGCGGGATGCCCGCCGCCTCGGCGGCATCGGCGAAAGCATCGAGGATTTCCCAACTCAGGCGTTGTTCCTCCACCCGCCATTCGCCATCCGCGCCATGGCTGTCGCTGGCCCCGGCGAAATGACCCTCGGATTTGCGGAAATGCGGCAGCACATCGTCCCAGCCCCATCCTGGGTTGCCCATCTGGCGCCAGAGGTCATAATCGCGCGCCTGGCCGCGCATATAGATCATGCCGTTGATGGCCGAACAGCCGCCCAGGATGCGCCCGCGCGGATAGAGGATGGACCGCCCGCCCAGGCCCGGTTCGGCCTCGGTCTGGAACATCCAGTCAGTGCGCGGATTGCCGATGCAATAGAGGTAGCCGACCGGGATCCTGGTCCAGATGTAATTGTCCCTGCCGCCCGCCTCCAGCAGCAGAACGCGGGTTGAGGCGTCCTCGCTGAGCCGATTTGCCAGAACGCAGCCCGCCGATCCTGCGCCGATGATGACATAGTCGAACCTGCCGAAATCCTTCATCGATATCGCCGCTTTCGACAGGCAGTGCGGCCGGGCATTGGCATCAAAGCAGAGTTGGTGCGGGCGGTGGGACTCGAACCCACACGGGCACAGGGCCCTTCAGATTTTAAGTCTGATATGTCTACCATTCCATCACGCCCGCAAAGCCCCGGTCCGAGACCTTACAGCTAGCGCGCGGGGGCAAGCCTGCCTAGGGTCAGGACCCATTAATCCTGCGCCGCTGGCGCTGATTTGCCAAAATATCAGTGGTTTGGCGTGCGCCGTCAATGGTGGCCCCATTTTCAAGCGCGCCGAGACGCTGAGATGAAGGCAAATCAGCGTCCCTTGGATTTGACGGATTTTCCCACTGACCGCGTTGCGGGGCTTTGAAAATCAACCAGATTGACATGCGCGCCCCGCGCCTTGTCAGAGAAAAAATCTGTCAAACCAGTGGCGCAGGCTTAATGGGTCCTCACCCTCGGGTCAAAGCAGGGTCAATCCCGCCCGCCGGCGAATTTTTCCTGCCAGCCCTGCCGGTCTTCATCCGAGATCTTGGCAAACAGCATCTCGGGGACGGTAAAGGCGTGGCCCGGTTCCAGGCTTGCCAGCGCGTCGCCGATAGTGTCGGGCCAGTCTGCATCTTCGGCCCCCATTGCGGCCAGCATGGTCTTTGACGCATCCGGGATGAAGGGCGCGGACAGGACCGCATAGAGCCGGATCAGATTCAGCGACAGGCGGATAATGGCTGCCGCCCGGTCGGGGTCGGTCTTGAACGCGGCCCAGGGTGCGGTTGATTGCAGATATTCGTTGCCGGCCACCCAGATGGCGCGCAGCTCGGCCGCCGATTTGCGGATCTCCATCGCCTCCATATGGGTCTGATAGGCATCCAGCCTTGCCTGCAGATCCGCCACCAGGGCCAGTTCCTGTTCGCCGTAATCGCCGCCATCGGGCACGACCTCGCCAAATTTGGCACGGCAGAACTTGGTCACGCGGCTGACGAAATTGCCAAGCACATCGGCCAGATCCTTGTTGACGCTGGCCTGGAAGTTTTCCCAGGTGAATTCACTGTCGCTGCTTTCGGGGGCATGGGACAGCAGCCACCAGCGCCAGTAATCGGCGGGCAGGATCGCCAGCGCCTGATCCATGAACACGCCGCGCCCCTGCGAGGTGCTGAACTGGCCGCCATCATAATTGAGGTAATTGAACGATTTGATGTAATCGACCAGCTTCCATGGCTCGCCCGAGCCCATGATGGTGGCCGGAAAGCCGAGGGTGTGGAACGGCACGTTATCCTTGCCCATGAACTGGACATAGCGCACGTCATCGGCCCCCTTATCGGTGCGCCACCAGCGTTCCCAGTCATCCCCCTTGCCGGCATCGACCCATTCGGCGGCGCAGGCGATATATTCGATCGGCGCATCGAACCAGACATAGAAAACCTTGCCCTCCATCCCCGGCCAGTCGGCATCGCCCTTCTTGACCGGAATGCCCCAATCGAGATCGCGGGTGATGCCTCGATCTTGCAGCCCGTCCCCGTCATTGAGCCATTTTTTCGCAATCGAGGTGGTCAGGAGCGGCCAGTCTTTCTTGCTGTCGATCCAGTCGCTCAAGCGGTCGCGCATCGAGGCCTGACGCAGATAGAGATGTTTGGTCTCGCGGACCTCCAGGTCGGTCGATCCGGAAATGGCGCTGCGCGGGTTGATCAGGTCGGTGGGATCCAGCTGCTTGGTGCAGTTTTCGCATTGATCACCGCGGGCGCGGTCATAGCCGCAATTGGGGCAGGTGCCTTCAATATAGCGGTCTGGCAGGAACCGTTTATCGGCATGCGAATAGACCTGTTTTTCGCTGGCTTCGCGGATCAGCCCGGCCTCGGCCAGACGGCCCGCGAAATGCTGTGTCAGGCGGTGGTTCTGCGGGCTGGAGGAGCGCCCGAAATGGTCGAAAGACAGGCGAAAGCCTTCGGCAATATCGGATTGAACGGCGTGCATCTCGGCGCAATATTCCGCGACCGGCTGGCCGGCCTTGGCGGCGGCCAGTTCGGCGGGGGTGCCATGTTCGTCGGTGGCGCAGAGAAACAGCACCTCATGGCCGCGGGCGCGCATATACCGGGCATAAAGATCGGCGGGCAACTGGCTGCCGATCAGATTGCCCAAATGCTTGATCCCGTTGATGTAAGGGATTGCCGAGGTGATGAGGATTCGTGCCATGGCGTAACCGTTTGATAATTTCGCAGTCCCGTTTAGCCTACCGCAATCCGAAGGACTAGCCGTTTTGCGCCGGTGGTTATTTTGCCGGCAGGCGATGGCTTTGTATTTGGTGGGCCGGGCCGGGGCTGAATGATTTTCTGTCGGGATCAGTCTTTGTCCGAAGTTCGCCGGAACAGGCGGCCGATGCTGAAACCGGTGCGCGGAATCCAGACATGGCGGGGCCGCGATGGCGCAGGCGCGGAGAAGCGCTATCAGCGCTGCCGAAAACCCCATCCGTTCATGATCCTTGGCCCAATCATGCGCGTGGGCAGCCGAGATCGAACAGATCGGCATGGTGACAGGGCCAAAGCCAAAGGCGGTCATGGCGGGCGGCGCGCTCAGGCCGGCTCCAATGCCTCAGCCACTTCCACGACGGCCCCTTTGGCCCCGGCGCGCAGCTGCCAGCTTTGCGGCGGGGCGGTGCGGGCGCGCAGGCGGGCAAGCTGCCAGCGGCTGTCATCGTGGTGATGATCCGGGGCCAGGTGCCAGCGGCTTTCGACCCCCGCCGCGCCGCCGGTCCCCGGCGTCAGCAGCAGCGCCAGCGGGGCCGCGCGGGCGGCACCGGTCTCAGCCACCGCGCGGCCCCCGGCCTCGGCCGCCAGATGCAGGCGGCGCACCGGGGTCAGCGGCGGTGGCGCAGGCAATTCGCCCACCACCAGCGGCACGGCCCCGGCGCGCAGACCTTCCTCCAGCACCCACAGCAGATCTTCGGCCCGCGTCACCTCAACCGTGATCAGGCGGCCGGGGTCAATCAGCCGCTGCACCCCGGCCATATGCAACCGGTCGGGGTGCCAGGCGGGGCGGACCCACAGGATCGGCCCGTCGCCGCCCGCCGCCACCCAAAGCGCAAGCCTGCGCCGGGCCGAGCCGCAAAGTTCATGCGCGCGCATCCGGGCCAGATCGAACCGGCCCAGAAACCGCGCCATCGCGGGGCGCCGGGCAGAGGAATGGGAGAGAGGCGCGTGGGGCATGTCATCAGGTTACATGTTCGCTAAATGTTCTGCAATCCCCGCCTTGCACCTGCCGCCCGGTCCCGTAGGCTGCGCGGCCTGAACAGAGCAGAGGAACCACGATATGCGCAGCATCCCCCTAGGATCGACCGGAGACACCATATCGGAACTGTGCCTTGGCACCATGACCTGGGGCACGCAGACCCCGCCCGAGGATGCGTTTCGCCAGATGGATCAATGCCTTGAGGCCGGTATCACCATCATCGACACTGCCGAGATGTATCCGGTCAACCCGGTGCGCCCCGAAACCGTGGGCACCAGTGAGGCCATCATCGGCCAATGGAACGCGGCCAACCCGGCGCGGCGCGGCGATTATCTGCTGGCCACCAAGATTTCAGGCCTGAACGAACGGTTCGTGCGCCCGGGAGAACCGATCACCGGCAAGACCCTGCGCGCGGCGTTGGAGGCATCATTGGCGCGCTGCCAGAGCGATTACATCGACATCTATCAGCTGCACTGGCCCAATCGCGGATCCTTCCAGTTTCGGCAGAACTGGAGCTATGACCCCTCCGGGCAGGACAAGGCCGAGACGCTGGCGCATATGAACGATGTGCTGGAGGAGGCCGGAAAGCTGGTGGCTGAGGGCAAGATGCGCCATTTCGCCCTGTCCAATGAAAGCGCCTGGGGCACCAGCCAATGGCTGCGGATCGCCGAGGATCGGGGCCTGCCGCGGGTGCAGACGATGCAGAATGAATATTCGCTGCTATGCCGGATGTATGATACCGATATGGCGGAAATGGCGGTGAATGAGGCGGTGACGCTCTTGGCCTTTTCGCCTTTGGCCTGCGGCTTGCTGACCGGCAAATATCAAGGCGGCGCGGTGCCCGAGGGATCGCGCAAATCATTGGTGCCGGAACTGGGCGGGCGCTGGAGCGCGCGGGTGAACCCGGCGGTCGATGCCTATCTGGCGATTGCCGACAAACACGGGCTGGATCCGGTTGCGATGGCACTGGCCTGGTTGCAGAGCCGCCCGTTCCCGGTTTCAGCCATTTTCGGGGCGACTACATCGGCGCAGCTGGCGCGTATTCTGCCCGCCGCCGGGATGGTGCTTGGGCAGGATGTTCTGGACGATATCGCGGTGGCGCATAGGGCCCATCCGATGCCTTACTGACGCGCCGCGCGCAGCGCCGAGATTGAGCTGGCGAATTGCCTGCGAAAGGCGCGCGCCAGGGTCGAGGGGCCGGAAAACCCGGTGCGCAGGGCAATCTCCTGCACCGAAAGCCCTGTATCCATCGCCAGCCTGCGGGCCTCGTTCAGGCGCAGGCGCAGAAAGAAGGTGCCGGGGCCGGTTTCCAGATGTTGGCGGAACAGCATTTCCAGTCGGCGCGGCGACAGGCCTTGCGCGCGGGCGATGGCGGCAATGGCGGGGGGGTCTTCCATCTCGGCCTCCATGATCGCAATGGCGCGGGCCACCGGCGGCGCGAGGCTGGACAGGCGGGCCTGGCTGACCAGACGTTGCGGGCTTGGCCGGTCGACCGGATCATAGAGCAGCGCATTGGCAACCTGCCCGGCCAAGTCGGCCCCGTGATGGCTGCGGATCAGGTGCAGCATCAGATCCAGGCAAGGCGCGGCCCCGCCGGTGGTCAGCGCCGGGCCGTCGATGACATAGCGGTCGGGGCTTGGTTCCAGGTCGGGAAAGGCGTTGGCGAAAGCCTCCAGATCTTCCCAATGCGTGGTGGCGCGGTGCCCGTTCAGAAGACCCGCGCGCGCCAGCACCCAAGGCCCGCCATCGACGCCGCAATAGGGGATGTTGCGGGCCCGCAATTGCCGCAGCCAAGCGCGCAGGGCAGGGGTGGCATGGGCATCGAGGCGAAACCCCGCCACAAGGATCAGCAGATCCATATCGGCATGCATCGGCAGCGGGTCTGCATGCAGGTCGATGCCGGTCGTCAACGTGACGCGGCCGCCTTTCGGGCTGAGCAGCTGCCAGTCATAAAGCGGCTTTCCGGCGCGCCGGTTGGCGGCGCGAAACGGGTCCAGTGCCGCGGCCAGCGACATCAGGTTGCTGTCGGGCAGAAGCAGCAGACCGATGCGGAACGGCTTTTCTGATTTGGCTGCGGAATGTGTCATACCGGCTTCGTATATCGCAAAGCGGGCCGCCACAATCTGTTCTCTCATATCGGCAAATATCAGACCAGGAGGCCGCCCATGCCCATGACCCCATCGCGTGACGTTTTCATCACCTGTGCCGTGACCGGATCGGGCGGCACGCAGGACCGGTCACCGCATGTGCCGCGCAGCCCCGAGGCGATTGCCGACAGTGCGATTGCGGCGGCGCGGGCGGGGGCGGCGATTGTCCATTGCCATGTGCGCGACCCCGAAACCGGGGTGCCGTCGCGTGATACCGGGCTGTATCGCGAGGTGACCGACCGCATTCGCGCCGCCGATATCGATATGGTGTTGAACCTGACCGCCGGAATGGGCGGCGATCTGGTGCTTGGCGGCGATGAGGCCCCGCTGCCTGCCGGTCCGGGCACCGATATGGCGGGCGCGACCGAACGGCTGGCGCATGTGATGGAATGCCGCCCCGAGATCTGCACGCTCGATTGCGGCACGATGAATTTCGCCGAGGCCGATTACATCATGGTCAATTCCCCCGGCATGCTGCGTGCGATGGGAAAGATGATGACCGACGCGGGCGTAAAGCCCGAGATCGAGGCCTTTGACACCGGCCATCTGTGGTTCGCCAAGCAATTGGTCACTGAGGGTATTCTGGACGACCCCGCGCTGGTGCAGCTTTGCATGGGCGTGCCCTGGGGCGCGCCCGATGATCTCAATACCTTCATGGCGATGGTCAATAATGTGCCCGAGAACTGGGTATTTTCGGCGTTCTCGCTTGGCCGCAACGAGATGATGATGGCGGCGGCCTCGGTTCTGGCGGGGGGCCATGTGCGGGTCGGGCTGGAGGATAATCTGTGGCTTGAAAAGGGCGTGCTGGCGACCAATGCGCAGCTTGTGGAGCGCGCGCGCCAGGTGGTCGAGGGCATGGGCGCGCGGATCATGGGGCCGGAAGAGGTGCGTGCGAAACTGGGTCTCGTGAAACGGGCCCCGGTGGGATGACGGGGCTTGCGGGGGCCCGGATTCTGATCACCGGCGGTGCCGCCGGCATTGGCCTTGTGATGGCCGAACGTTTCGCGGCAGAAGGCGCGCGGTCTCAGCGAGGCAGAGCTGCGCGCGAACGACGTCAGGGGCATGTCGATGAAAACATGGGTCGAGACCGATGACATCGCCGATATGGCGCTGTTTCCGGCATCGGATATGGGGCGCAGGATCTCTGGCCAGGCAATGGCCGTGGACGGGCATGCGGAAACGATCGGAGACTGAAGAATGGCACGGGTAGCGGCAGTTCTGGGGGGCGGTGTGATTGGCGGCGGATGGGCGGCGCGGTTTTTGCTGATGGGGTGGGATGTGCGGGTGTTCGACCCCGCGCCAATGGCCGAGGCCGCGATTGGCGCGATGCTGGAGCGCGCCCGCGCGGCGCTGCCGGCGCTCTATGATGTGGCGCTGCCCGCAGAGGGCGTGTTGAGCTTTCATGCCACCATCAGCGAGGCGGTGGCGGGCGCGGAATGGATTCAGGAAAGCGTGCCGGAGCGGCTGGAGTTGAAACGCAAGCTCTATCAACAGGTGCAATCGGTGTGCGATGCGTCGGCGATCATCGCGTCTTCGACCTCGGGCTTCATGCCGTCGGAATTGCAGGGCTGTGCGACCCGGCCCGAGCAGATCATCGTGGCCCATCCGTTCAACCCGGTCTATCTGCTGCCGCTGGTGGAGCTTGTCGGATCCGATGCGACCGGTGCCGAGGTGCTGGACAGGGCCGAGGGGGTGTTGCGGGGGCTGGGCATGTCGCCCTTGCGGGTGCGCGCCGAGATCCCGGCCCATATTGCCGACCGGTTCCTTGAAGCGGTCTGGCGCGAGGCGCTGTGGCTGGTCAGGGACGGGGTGGCGACCACCGCGGAGATTGACGAGGCCATCCGCATGGGATTTGGCCTGCGATGGGGTCAGATGGGGCTGTTCGAGACCTACCGGGTGGCCGGTGGGCCGGCCGGAATGAAGCATTTCATCGCCCAGTTCGGCCCGGCGCTGGAATGGCCCTGGACCAGGCTGATGGATGTGCCCGAGCTGGATGATGCGCTGATCGACAAGATCGCGGCGCAATCGGAGGCGCAATCGGGGCATCTGAGTATCGCCGAGCTGGAGAGGCTGCGCGATGGCAATCTGATCGGCATGATGCGCAGCCTGAAGGCGCGCGGCGCGGCGGCGGGGGCGGTTCTGGTGGCGCATGAGGCAGAGATCACGCCGCCCGCCCCGGATCTGATGGCCCCGATGCAGACGCTGGACCGCGTGGTGCCGCCCGATTGGGGGGATCAGAACGATCACATGAACGAGGCGCGGTATCTGCAGGCGATATCGGAGGCCTGCGACCGGTTTCTGCTTTGGGTGGGGGTGACGCCGGATTATGTGGCTTCGGGCGGCAGCTGGTTCACGGTGGAGAACCATATCCGGCATCTGGGCGAAGTGCGGATCGGGGCGCGGATCGGGGTGGTGACGCAGGTATTGGCAGGGGCCGGCAAGAAGCTGCATCTGTTTCATTCGATCTATTGCGGCGCGGATCTGGTGGCGACGGGCGAACAGATGCTGCTGCATGTCAGCCTGGAAAGCCGCCGGGTGGCCCCGCCTGCGCCTGAAATGGCCGATTTGATTGCGGCGATTGCCAAGGCGCATCAGGATTTTGCAAAGCCCGAGGGGGTGGGGGCCGCGATTGGGATGACATAGGCGGTTTCGACCCGCAAGCGGGCCGACCGGGGGCGGCCCGGCTCAAGCCCCCCTGACGGGGAGCCTTCGCCGGGCCGCGTTGCCACGGGAGTGCCGGGTGGGTGTGGTGGTGATGGCATATGGTGCGTCCAGTGGCGGGTTCGGGCGCCTCCCCTTATGGCGGCATGCGCCGCCTGCCGGGCAATGGGCAGGGATATTTGACGGCGCAAAGAAGCGAGCGGGTGATTATTCGATGCGCTGTCTGAGCTCGCCCAAGATGGCCGGAACAGTATCGGCGCAGGTGGCGGAGTCGCGCACCAGCCAGTCGAAATTCCGGGTCACGGCCTGGACCCGGTCACGGTCACGGAAGGCCACATAGTAGCGCCCCAGATAGATCGCCGCCAGCTTGGGCCCGAACACCGTGATCGGGGCGGAATAGACCCGGCGCGCATCGTAAAGGATGAGGCGCAGCGTCGGGTAGAGCTGATCATAGACCTGCGCCAGCCAATCAATCTGTTCGCGCCGCGCATTGGGGGCCAGCCCCGCGAAATAGCCGCGACCGGTGGCGAAATTTTCCAGGCGGTGCAGCGGCATGGCAATCTCGTAATCGCATCGGGTGCTGCGCATCCAGTCATAGCGTGCGCTGGCGGCGGCAATTGCCTGTCCCGGCGAGCGGTTCATGGTCGGGGCGTATTCCCATTCCATCACGGCATGGGTTTTCAGCATATCGGGCAGGGTGGCGGGGACATGGCGGATCTTGTGGCCTGCTGCCTCGCGGTGCCAGGCGAAGATCTTGTCATCGGCGGAGCTGGCGCGTTCGGCCTCGGTCAGGGTGGTGGCCAGCAGGCTGCCGGCCTTTTCGGAACGATCCGAGAGGCCGAGCAGCCAGTCGGAGGAGACCTCCAGCGCTTTGGCGCAGCCCGCGACCAGATGGCCGCCCGGCATCCGGGCATCGCCTGCGGTAAGAAGCTGGGTGATGGTGGAGCGGTCAACCCCGGTGGCCCGCGCCAACGCGGCGCGGCTGAGCCCCGATTGCAGCATGGCCGCTGACAGGCGGGCGCGAAACAGGGCGGCGCGGTCGAGTTTGCTGATATTATTGTGCATTGTTGATTAATATCACCAATGTTGACGAATTGTAGAGTTTTTACCAACTGCCGCTCCGATGCGTGCCTTGTTAAGGAATGCGGGCAGGGCTGTTTACGGCTTTTGCACTCCTGAAAAATTCTGACGGAAAGGATGCCGATGCGTGTCGAATGGCCGACCTTTGGTTTGATTGCAATAACTTACGCATTGTGGGCGGTCGGGCTGTTCTGGCTGTCGGTCTTGTGGCTGCCATTGGCTTTTCTGGCCGTGCTTGTCGCAATCGTGCTGAATTCATCGCTGCAGCATGAGGCGTGCCATGGCCACCCGTTTCCCGGCCATGCCACCCTGGGCGGCGCGCTGACCTATCCGGCGCTGAACCTCAGCATTCCGTATGAGCGGTTTCGCGATACCCATCTGGAACATCACCGCGATGCCAATCTGACCGATCCTTATGACGACCCGGAAAGCAATTATCTGGACCCGGATATGTGGCAGGGGATGGGCGCGCCGATGCGGGTCGTGCTGCGGGCCAATAACACGCTGCTTGGGCGCATATTGCTTGGGCCTGCCATCAGCCAGGTGGCGTTCATGGCCGGTGATCTGAGGCTGATCCGGGGCGGCGACCGCGTGGTTTTGCGGGGTTGGGCCGGGCATATGGTGAGCGTTGTGGTGATCTTGTGGCTGGTGGCGGTCTCGCCGATGCCTGTCTGGCTCTATCTGATCGCGGCCTATCTGGGGCTTGGGGTCTTGAAGATCCGCACTTTTCTGGAACATCAGGCACATGAAAAAATGCGTGCGCGCACGGTGGTGATCGAGGATCGCGGAATTTTGGCTTTTTTGTTCCTGAACAACAATTTCCACGTCGTCCATCACATGCATCCGCGGCTGGCCTGGTACAAATTGCCGGGGCTTTATTTTGCCAACCGGGAAAAATACCTCAGCCGCAATGATGGCTACAGGTTCCGCAACTATGGGGAGGTGTTCCGGGCGTTTTTCTGGCGCGCCAAGGATCCGGTGCCGCATCCGCTCTGGCCGCAGGATTGATGCGAGGGGCCATCGGCGCGATGCAGCGCCATGCCGATCTGGGTTTCGGTCATGATTTTCGCCGCCTTCCTGCAGAAGCCGCGGTTTCTTTTACAACCTCATCTGAAGGTCACGACCCTGCCGACCGGCGGCGCGACCTGGTCGCGGGTCTGGCCGCGCTGACGGATCCTGACCCCATGTGACGGCGCTTGACCAGATCGATCTGGTTTTCACCGTTCTTTTCTCGCTATTGTGGCTGAAAGAGAGATCATCGAGCAAGGAAACAGGTGGCATCGCGTTGATTGCCCGGCACCTTCCGATCATCATCCGGGGGGGCGCTGTTTTGAGCATAATCCTGACGATCGCGCCGGTTTTCGTGCTGATCTGCCTGGGCTATCTGCTGCGCCGCGGCGGCATCCCTTCGACCGAGTTCTGGAACCTCAATGACCGGCTGGTCTATTTCCTGCTGATGCCGGCGCTGTTTTTCGTGCGCATTTCAACCGCCGATCTGTCTGGGGCGACGTTGATCCCGCTGGCGGGCACCCTTTATGCCGGGTTCTTTCTGGCGCTTGGCTTTGGCGTGCTGGCAGGCCGGGTGTTGCGGCGCGATGGCCCTGTGGCCAGCTCGATCATGCAAGGTGCCGGGCGGTTCAACACTTTCATCGCGCTGGCCGTGGCCGAGGCGCTTTACGGGGTCGCGGGCTTGCAGATCGCGGTGCTGGCGGCGGCGCTTTTGGTGCCGGTGGTCAACCTTTCGGTGGTCAGCCTGTTTGCCGTGATGGTGCCGCAACCGGGCAAGCGGCCGGTTCTGGTGGCGCTGAAGGGGCTGGCGTTGAACCCGCTGATCCTGTCGATTCTGGCGGGGATCGCGGCCAATCTGTTGGGCTTTGACCAGGTTCCGGTCCTGCATGACAGCCTGTCGATCCTGGGGGCTGCGGCCTTGCCGATCATGCTGCTTTGCGTCGGCGCGAACCTGAAACTGCGGGGGCTGTCGGCTGATGCGCTGCCCATATCGGCATCCCTGTTGGGCAAGCTGGTGCTTTT